>JAQTOL010000485.1 GCA_028748945.1 Paludibacter sp. | reverse complement strand
TTCAATGAAATTAAGTTCATATTCAGGATGAACATGTACCGGATAGGTGAATTCTGTTTTTGTTCGGTTAATAATTACAAAACAGTCTTCGGCCGAAAGAGGTGTTACTTCCCGAAAAATACTTGATGTTTGCATGGCTTTAGATTTGTTTTAAATTCAATTTACAAAAGAGGAATAATCTGAATTGTAACTATCATAAAAATAGAATTAATTTCATTCAGTTATTTAGAGATTATAACGAATTATTTGGCATTTCGTTCAAGAATAGAGGTGCGGCTGATTTTCCCCCAGCTTTTCAATAGTCCGTCATTCCAGTTGCCCTCCGAAGATGCACGGGGGAGTAGCATCGAGCAGGTTTCGTTTTTATCGGAAACGGACCAGACAATCCAACTCAGTTTACGGGCATCCATCCAGTCGAGATAAGCTTTCCATTCCGTTTGGTCAACAGGACCATCACCGGTTGCCTCCATTCCGGCACATTCGGATATAAATATAGGAATTCCTTTGGCAATTGCGGCATCGGTTCTGTCGCGCAACCATTTTTTGTGCGTTCCGGCATAAAAGTGCATGGTGTACATGATGTTTTTCTGACCATGTATAGGGTCTCCGGCGACCGAATCAACATCCTGATCCCAATGTGGAGAACCCACAAGAATTATATTTGTCGGATCAATGGCACGAATGGTTGAAATAACTTCTTCCGAATATTGTTTCACTGCTTTCCATGAATAATAATCCGGTTCGTTCCAGATTTCGTAGATTACATTGGGTGTATTTTTATATTTGGAAGCCATGCCTGTAAAGAATTTTTTTGCTTCGGCTGTATGTAATTTATGGCTATGAAAATCAATCAAAACATAGATGCCATTTTTTATGGCAGCATCAATTACATTTGTCATACATTTCAAAGCAAAATCGGGATTTTCAAGATAGCTGTCATCCAGTCCCACACCCATTGATGCGCGGATAACGTTGCATTTCCAGTCCGAAGCCAGCCAACTGACGGCCCCTTCGTTGTAAAAACGTGGCCAGAGATTATGCCAGCCAAGGCTTGCACCCCGAAGTACGAGCGGACTTCCCTTTTCGTTGGATAATTGTGTTTCTACAACCTGAAGTTTACCGTTAACAGCAACCGATGAGTTTTTGGGAGCAGTAAATGAAGATAAAATGCCAATCAAAAGCATCTGTAAAAGTAATAATTTTAAGGTTTTCATATTTGTGATTTTTTATTTGTCTTTAATTCTGGACATAAGTTCCAGGCACATACGACTGTTGTGATAGGGACATTTCCAAAATCCTGCTTTATCTCCCTGTTCATCAATCACTCCTTCTGCAGAAACAGCCCAGTGCCATTCACCATCCTTTTTATCGATTATAAATTCTTTAATATATTCCCATGCGGCTAATGTCTTTTCGGCATATGTTACATCTTTTGTCAATTTATAGGCATTGAAAAAGCCCACCATGGCCTCAGCTTGCGGCCACCAGTCGCAATTGGTATCTACATGTCCGGTGGCATGGTTTTTTTCATTAATGATAGAGCCGTTAGGTTGTACACCTTCGGCAGCAGCATTAGCAATTTTCAAAGACAGGTCGCTGATTTTTTTTAAGATATCAACATCACCCAGCACTTCAGCCGCCTCTTCGAGTAACCAGGAAGCTTCAATATCATGTCCATAGGAATATAAGGTCGATTTACATGTCCAGTTTTCATCGAAGAATAAATCGAGATGAAAGGAAACCGGATTGACAATTTTTTCCAGAAATATCTTGATCAGATTTTTTAATTGTTTTTCCAGCAAAGGATTATCCCATACGCGGAATAGATTGGTATATGCTTCCAGAATATGCAAATGCGTATTCATGGTTTTCTTTTCGTTTTCGTCTTTTTCGCTTAAACGTAAATCTTCCAACAATTTCCAGTCCTGACTGTAGGCTTCAAAATATCCATTTTGCTCTGTATCAAAACTGTGTTTTTCTATTAACTGGAATAATTCAATGGCTTTATCCAAACTCTCTTTATCTCCGGTAATACGGTAATATTCCACCAGGGCGTAAATAAAAAAAGCCTGACTATAGATTTGTTTCTTTGTATCGGCCGGAGTTCCGTCGGCATTCAGCATCCAGTAAGTACCACCGTTAACTTTATCGAAAAAGTGTGTAAAGGCATAATCCTTCGCAATTTTGGCATATTTCACGTAAAGTTGATTTTGAAAATACAATCCAGCCGAAGAAAAAGACCACAAAATCCGGGCATTCAAAATACCTCCCTTAGATGCATTGGGAACAATTTGATTTCTTCCTGTCATTTGTCCGTAAAAACCACCTTGTTTTTCATCAATCATTTTCTCCATCCAGAACGGAAGGATATTATGGGTCAACTCTTCTTTGAGTTCTTGTTTTAGTTCGAGAAGATCGTAATTCATATTGTAATTTTTTAGATCATCACTACTTCTACCTGATATATTCCACCAACAGGCATCAACGGAATAATGTTTCCTTCAACTATTTTTCCATTTATTTTCAGTGTGGCAATTCCTTTCATGGATGCTTTTGAATTTGTTACATTAATCCGATAAGTTGCTCCACGGAATTGACGGGTTACCTGAAAACCCTTCCAATCGGCAGGAATGCATGGATCAATCATAAGCCCATCGTACGACGGCCGAATACCGAGAATATATTGCGTGATGGCATAATAATTCCAGGCTGCCGTTCCTGTTAACCAGGAGTTTTTAGCTTCGCCCGGAAGGAATGCATCTTTCCCGGCTATCATCTGCGAATATACATAGGGTTCGGTTCGATGCAAATCGCTAATTTCTTCGAGATAGGATGGGCAGATTTTCCGGAAATATTCCCAGGCTCTGTCACCTCGTCCCTGAACGGTTTCGCCAATCATAA
>JAQTOL010000484.1 GCA_028748945.1 Paludibacter sp. | reverse complement strand
CTAAATTACAAGGAGCCTATTACCGGTTAGTCAAGAATCAGTTGGAACTTTGACCCCCGACCCCTAAAGGGGAGGTAGAAACCCCTAACTCCTAACCTGGAATAATAAAGAAAATATACGTTATGAAAGGGAATAATATATTGTTCTGATTAAAAACACTTATGAATAAAGAAAGTAAAATACAAAATAATGGTAATATTAACGCCCCTTTAGGGGATGGGGGTTATATTGAACTTCGTAGCGATGAAGTGCAGGAAATCTTATCACGTCCACCCCATGCACTTATCCGCTATGGAATTTCCGTTATTAGCGGAGTAATGTTGATATTGTTTATCGGCAGCTTCTTTTTCCGTTATCCCGATATTGTACAGGGCGATGTGGTAATTACAACCGAGAACCCGCCTGTATGGATGGTTGCAAAGTCCACCGGGAAAATTAAAGAATTAGTATGCAAAGATAAACAAGAAGTTCATCAGGGAGATATACTGGCAGTAATAGATAATTCTGCTTCAACAAAGGATGTACAAACAATAAACCAATCACTTTCTACAGTTCTTATTTCCGATTCAGGTTTTTATATTCCAACAGAATTACTAACCAAATCATTTGAGTTAGGAACCTTACAATCGAATTTTTCAGCATTCGCAAAAGCGGCCATGAATTATGATAATTTCTTAACCCTGAACTTAACCATTCAGGAAAAAAAATCCTTGAAAAAACAAATCGGAGACCGTACAATTTACTCTTCCGACCTTCAAAAACAGCTGGAAATGAAGAAGCAGGAATTAATCCTTTCCAAATCGTCTTACGAAAGGGACAAACGTTTATTCAATCAGAAAGTAATCTCATCATCCGATATGGAAATTGCCGAGCAAACATACCTGAATAAACGACAGGAACTTCAGCAATTAGAAACTTCCATTTCCTTGCAAAACGTAGAGTTTTCGCAGATGAAGGAAACCGTAAATAAATTATCCATACAATATTTGCAGGAAAAACATCAGCTTTTTTCCGAATTGAAATCTTCGCAACGGGAATTATTGGCTGCTATAGAAAACTGGCAACAAAGCTATTTACTTACAGCTTCGCAATCGGGTGTTGTTACCTTCAATACCTTCTGGAAACGAAACCAGTATATCAATACCGGCGATAAAGTTTTCGCCATTGTTTCACATCATCCGGGTCAGTTAATCGGTAAAATAAAAGTTCCGGCTTCCGGTTCAGGAAAAGTTCTGATAGGGCAGATGGTGAATATCAAAGTTGCCAATTATCCGTATTTGGAATATGGTGTCTTGCAAGCCAAAATCCGCAATATATCGCTGATATCAAATAACGATTTCTATACGGTGGCTGTTGACTTTCCTAAGGGTTTACACTCAACTGTTAACAAGGAATTGAAATTTACGGGAGAACTAAACGGAACAGCTGAAATAATAACCGAGAATCAAAGTTTAATGGAACGGTTTATGACTCCGGTAAAATTCCTGATAAATAAGTTTTTTGATAAATAAATGAAAAGTTCTATCTTTAAAATGCAATTCAGGGAGAATCTGGTTAAAAACTCAATAGCTTTTCCCAATCCGTTTGCTGACGTATTGGGAAAGCTACATTTATACAGAATCAACTTATAAGAAAAAATAATATTCTCAACCATACAACTAAATACAATAATCAATTTAAAGAAACGTTATAAATGTTATTTATTCTAACTTTTAATTTAAAACAAAATGAAATCAAAGATTTTTCTTGCCGTTATTCTTTTGGTGACAATTAGCAGTTGTACCAAAACTTCAAAACATGATTTCTTGTACCTGAATGCAGTCCAATTAAAGCCTCTTGGAATTGAGTTGAACGACAAAGGTGTATTTTACAAAAATGAAAATCCTAATTGGAAATCCGATCATGAAAAGTATGCCTGTCTGGCATTTTATTGTGTCAACGACAATTACGTTTCAACAATACATTTTGATGCTACCGATACGCTAAATGCAAAAAACTGTGCCGATAGCATTATAGCAGGTAATGATCTGACGAAAAATGATTTTTACCCTTTGCTGATTGGAAATACGAAAGGAATTCAAAGTTTAGATAACAAAAATATATCTGCCGATATGAAATTACTTCCCATTGCTATTTGCATGGAAGAAACCAGACTCTCCAACCGGAAAGATACGGTTGTAGTTTGGCTGAAGCCTACTGAATCTTTAAAGAAACTGTTGCCCGAAGGAATTCAGATGGATGATTATTTGCAGACTAAAATGCAGGTAAAAAAATAATTTTCCTAATCTTAGTGTCTATTTTAGATTGAAGTGCAAAGTTTCACCTGGTTCGGTATGGATCAACTGTCTTGACCAACAGGAATAATTTCTTTTTAATTCTTTCGAGAATCAGCAATATTTGTTCATTTTAGGGTATATCCCCAAAGGGCGGGATCATAATTTAATAACTTTTTCGGAGCTTTTAGCTTCGGAAAAAGCTATTTGACAGTATGTACCAACATTATTATGAAACAATCCATTTATCTCTCTTTCGTATTTATCACACTATTTTTTGGGGGCTGTTCACATCCATCGAATAATCAACTTACAGGTGTTTGGAATTTACTTCCGGATAAAAAAAGCGGTTATGAATTTAAAGGAAACAATGAATTCCTTTTAAAAACTGATTATGAGATTTTGGTAAAAGGGAAATACACTATTCGGACGGGATACGATAGTTTGTATTTGTATACAACCGGTCCAACCGGCATACTTGATTCAATACCTATGCGGTTCATCTATAAGATAGAAGGGAATTTGTTGTATTTATGTGATTTTAAAAATGCACCGGGGATTAAAGATCATATCGATGAGGTGGGTGTCTATGAAAAGATGAATCCCGTTGGGACATGCGTTTCAAAACCCGTAAAGG
>JAQTOL010000483.1 GCA_028748945.1 Paludibacter sp. | reverse complement strand
CCTCTTCCCATTCCGAACAGAGAAGTTAAGCCTGTCCACGTCGATGGTACTGCCGCAAGGTGGGAGAGTAGATAGCCGCCGTTTTTTAAAAGCCCCGCATATTCAATTATGCGGGGCTTTTTTTTGCTCTACAAGGATGATAGAGTTCCGACTCTGTCAATAGAGAATGTTGTCATATATTGTAGTAGATTTGTCCCTGACAGTAAGAAGAGTTAAATATACTGAGTATATAAGTCCCCGACAACTGTTTTGGAGAAATATACTCAGTATATTATTCCTCGCAGACCGTTTTGGAAAAATATACTCAGTAGATAATTCCCTGACTTCTTCTAAGTATTGATAAAAAAGAGGCATTAAACAGAATAAACTGTTTAATGCCTCTTTTTTATTTGTATTAAAGTAATGGCTTATTTCACTTCCACACCATTTGTCACCTGCACACTGGGTTTTATTAGCACTAATTTCCCGTCGGCATCTTCAGCCGAAAGAATCATACCTTCACTCATCACACCACGCAGTTTACGGGGTTCGAAGTTGGCTATAAAGCAAACCTGTGTTCCTATCAGTTCTTCAGGATTGGGATAATAGGCTGCAATTCCGGAAAGAATGGTACGTTCTTCCATGCCATCGGCAAGGCGGAACTGAAGCAATTTGTCAGCTTTGGGCACTTTCTGGCAATCGAGTACGGTTCCCACACGTATATCCATTTTCATGAAATCGTCGAAAGCCACCTTTTCTTTTACCGGAACTGCTTTGTAGTTGGCTGTTTCGTTGGCAATCTTTGTATTCAATAGCTTTTGAACCTGTGCTTCTACTGCTTCATCCTCAATTTTTTCGAAAAGCAATTCAGGAGTGCCAAGTTGAGATCCTTGTGTGAGTAAATCGATTTTTCCCAAATCAGCCCAGTTAAATGCTTTCATTCCCAACATAGTGCGTAGTTTTACAGAAGTGAAAGGCAGGAAGGGTTCGAAAGCAATCGCCAGATTAGCTGCAATCTGTAAGCTCATGTGCATAATGGTTGCCACACGATTCATATCCGTTTTAGCTACTTTCCAGGGCTCGGTATCGGCCAGGTATTTATTCCCGATTCGTGCCAGAGTCATGGCTTCTTTTTGTGCATCGCGAAAGCGGAAATTATTCAGCAACTTTTCAACCTCTGCCTTTACGTTTACAAATTCCTCAAGTGTTTGTTTATCATAATCGGTCAGTTCACCTAATGCAGGTACTTTTCCATCGTAATATTTTTGAGTCAAAACCAATGCCCGGTTAATAAAATTACCAAATATAGCGACCAATTCATTATTATTACGTGCCTGAAAATCCTTCCAGGTAAAGTCATTGTCTTTTGTTTCGGGTGCATTAGCAGTCAAAACATAGCGTAATACATCTTGTTTCCCGGGAAAATCTTCCAGGTATTCGTGCAACCATACCGCCCAATTGCGCGATGTGGATATTTTATCTCCTTCAAGGTTCAGAAACTCATTGGCAGGGACATTATCGGGTAAAATATAGGAACCTTCGGCTTTCAATACCGATGGAAATACGATACAGTGAAAAACAATATTATCTTTTCCTATGAAATGCAGTAAGCGTGTATCTTCATCTTTCCACCATTTCTCCCATTTTCCGTATTTTTCCGGTTGACTATCACAAAGTTCTTTCGTATTGGAAATATATCCGATGGGTGCATCGAACCAAACATAAAGTACTTTCCCTTCGGCATTTGGAACCGGGACGGGAATTCCCCAATCCAGATCGCGACTCACGGCACGTGGTTGTAAACCCATATCGAGCCAGCTTTTGCATTGTCCGTACACGTTCGGTTTCCATTCTTTGTGGTCTTCCAGAATCCATTTGCGTAACCAAGCCTCATGCTGGTCGAGCGGTAAATACCAATGTTTGGTCTCGCGCATAACCGGAACATTTCCACTGATAGCTGATTTTGGATTGATTAAATCGGTAGGATTGAGTGAAGTTCCGCACGATTCGCATTGGTCTCCATAAGCATTTTCGTTGCCACAATGCGGACATTTTCCTGTAATGTAACGATCGGCAAGGAATTGTTGAGCGGCTTCATCGTAATACTGTTCATTGGTTTTTTCAATAAAACCACCTTTACTTTCAATGGTTTTAAAAATTTCTGAAGCCAGTTCGCGATGTGTTTTGGATGTGGTACGTGAATAAATATCGAATGTAATACCAAAATCCTCAAACGATTTTTTAATAATCCCGTGGTATCGGTCAACTATATCCTGAGGTGTAACCCCTTCCTTTTTTGCTTTAATGGTAATGGGCACACCGTGTTCGTCAGATCCGCCGATAAAGAGCACTTCTTCTCCTTTCAGGCGGAGGTAGCGCACATAAATATCGGCAGGAACATATACACCGGCAAGGTGTCCGATATGAACCGGTCCATTGGCATAAGGCAAAGCGGAAGTTACGGTAGTACGTTTGAAGTTAGTCATTGTTTTGTTAATCAGTTATTTGTTCATTAGTTAATTGGATAATTGATATTTGACAACTGTCGAACTAATCAACGAGTTAACCAATTAACTATACCCAAAACCGGAGTGCAAAGATACGGACAAAAAATTAAAGTTACAGGTTTTTTTGAATGGAAATCAATCTTAAAACATATTTAGTCGGGATGCAATTTACACTTGCACAAGCACGAATGAAACAACACTGCTTACAAAATGCGATTGTAAAGAAGAATCCGGAATCAACATTTATTTTGATTCAAATAAACATGAATAATGATTGTTCACAGGAATAATCAGATGAATAAAACGGATTATTAGTTTATTTATTAATGAATAATTTACGGGTTGATTTGTCTCCATTTGATGTAGAAACACTAACAAAATAAATCCCTGAATGATACTCAGCTAAAGGTATCGTCAGTAAATG
>JAQTOL010000482.1 GCA_028748945.1 Paludibacter sp. | reverse complement strand
ACCAAGGTTGACCTTAACCGGTAATCTGGGTGAGGTGATGAAAGAATCGGCCATGCTGGCCCTCGAATATATCAAAGCTCATGCAGACAAGTTTAATATTGACAGCCAGCTCTTCGAAGACTGGAATGTACATATTCATGTTCCCGAAGGTGCCATACCAAAGGATGGCCCATCGGCTGGTATTACCATGACAACTGCATTGGTTTCTGCTTTTACCAAGCGAAAAGTACGAAAAAATCTGGCCATGACCGGTGAAATAACCCTGCGTGGGAAAGTACTTCCTGTCGGTGGAATTAAAGAGAAAATTCTGGCGGCCAAACGGGCAGGAATAACTGATATTGTACTTTGTGCCGATAATCAAAAAGATATTGACGAAATCAAACCGGTTTATCTTAAAGGACTTAAGTTCCACTATGTAAATGACATAATGGAAGTGATCGATTTTGCATTACTAAAATAAAGCACCAGAGTGAATTAAAAATAAGCAGGGAATTTGATAATTATCTAATTCCCTGCTTATTTTATAATAGATTTCTCCTATTTAGCATATTAATTTTAAATGCAAATTCAGTATTTCTCATTTATTTTTTTTGTGCACTGAGTTTCTGTATTATTACTTTATAAAGTGGGTCGGATGAAGAATATTTATGAATAACCACAGGCCGCTTAATTTTGGGAAAACTATCTGCCAAAATCTGAATAGCTTTCACATCCTTTTCATTAGAAATGGGAATATTGATATAGTTGATACCATACCGTGAAAGTATATTCTTTTCATGCGAAATCCAAACAGTGTCTTCGGGATTCTTCGGGCATAAAACAGAGACAACAGATACAACCTGTCCATTGACAATATATCCGAAAAATTCGTCATCAGTTGGGAAAGGTGTCAGGTATGCATTCTTATCAAGTTTTGTATAAGGTCCACGTTCAAAGGTCCGGAGATCATCAATATGTCTTACCATATCACCCTGTAAGGATTGACTTTTTACACCCATATTTCGAACTATGTTTCGAAAAACATTCACCCGATCACGTCCGAGATAACAATGGACAAAATATTTACCATGTCCTTCGCTGATCAATTTTTTGACTTTATTTAACACGTCATTATTACCTGAGACCCACGGTAGCATAGGAATCTGAATCAAGGGTATCCCGACTTTTTTTATGTTTTCATTTTCTTCTCTTATCAGATTTGGTTCAGCGGGTACCACCATTTCACTCAGTAATGAAACTACGCCGGTATAACCAGCTTGTTTAAGTCTCCTGAGTTCTTTCAAATCGGGATAAGCTCCCAAAACAAATTCTATATTTGAACCATTATCACTAACTGCCGATTGAACTGTATTTGAATGATTTCCACCGGCTAAATTTATAAATACATCTGGCTTAAATGAAAAAAGATAAACCGATACTAAAAACAACACAGTTAAAAATGAAAGTGTAAAATAACGGAATATAGCTGGTTTACCTGATAAGAATAATTTTCTTAATAGCCAGGCAAGAATTAATGACAATACGACTAAGCCTAAAATAACAAATCGCTGAGCAATTTTCTCATGATATTCACTCCACGAGTATTTAAGGGCAACTTCAATAACCCATTTCGAGGGTCCGGCCAATAAAGTATAGAAGCCAAGAGGAAAAAAAACGATCAGAAAAAAATACAAAAAGAGCAACCAGCGATATAAATCACTTTCAAAAAATTGTTTATTCATACCTGTTTTTTTATTCTAGTGTTATGGAAACTTGGTTCTGACGCAATATATTTCATGGATATCATTACTAACCAGCATTTTCAAATTTTTTAAATTAACTTTATTCTACTTTGATTCATCCTTGAGTAGAAACTGCTGTACCGATTCCACATATTTCCCATCAACTTCGGATATATGCATTAATAACCATTTTCGCATAAAAATTACAATTTGATTAATCAGTACAGGGTTGCTGTAATTATTAGCCATCCTGAATTCCTTAATTTTTCGGATAAAAAACTCATGCTGAATAATATGAAGATCAGAGTTGGGTGCATTCGCTTTTTGGATCAGATCTTCTTCAGTTTGAAAATGAAAATGAGCATACTCTTGTAACTCATTAATAACATTCGATAATTCACCTTCATTTCCTTCTTTTTTACTTAAAAGCAAGATTGTGTCAAAAATTTCAAAGAACCTCTTGTGTTGTTTATCGATAATCTCAATGTTGAGCAAGAAACTGTCATTCCATGTTTGGGCTGTTGTTGTTTGATTTATTGTTAAGTTCATAAGGCTATAGTTTTATGGTTTGATTTTGTTCCTTTTTATTTGTAAATCCTGTTCGGGTCATATCACCCCAACCTTTTTTATTTTTCTTGAAAAAGAAATCGAAATTTCCCGACAGCGAGAAAAACATATTTAAAGGTTGATATATAAACATTTCGAGAAATATAAAAATGAAAACCTGAAATATATAACTGGCTCCCTGATATTTATTATAGGTATATGCCTCAAAAAATACGGCAAATAATGAATACATAACAGAAAATGAAAACACAAAAAGCAATAAAGTCAAAAATATTTGTTGATTAAGTAGTCCCAAAAACGTTATTGTAGCAAGATAAAAAAGGCCGATAAACTGGAGAATAGGTGCTAACCATTCGAAAAAGACCCAATAAGGGAAACTAACCAATCCAATGAGTCCGTATTTAGGATTAAAAAGCATTTTCCGGTGTTTAAAGATAGTGTCAATACCTCCCCGGGTCCATCGGTTTCGCTGTCTCGAAAGGACTTTATACGTTTCGGGAACTTCAGTCCAACATAAGGGATCGGGAATAAAAGCAACACGGTATTTTTGCTTTTCAACTTCATGCATATATCTGCGCAACCTGACTACTAATTCCAAATCTTCACCAACAGTTGTTTTGTCGTAACCACCA
>JAQTOL010000481.1 GCA_028748945.1 Paludibacter sp. | reverse complement strand
CCGGTGACCATCGCGCTTTCAACCGGAACGGAGAAGCTTTCGATAAAGGTGAAACCTTTTCGGGAATAGATTACCTGAAAGGATTGGAAGCTGTAGAAGAAATAAAAAATCTGTTTCCAAAAGACGTAGAACTATATGCAGTAGCACTCAAATGGATTTTAATGTTTCCGGAAGTAAGCTGTATTATTCCCGGTGCTTCGCGTCCTGAACAGATTGTTTCCAATATCGGGGCTTCCCGATTAGATAATTTGAGCGTACAAATGGCTGCAATCAAACAAATTTATGAAAATAAAATTTGGCCTGAAATCGCAAAAGAAAAATGGTAAACAATAATAAACTATTTATTCGTAGTACGACTTAAAGTCGTACTACGAATAAAAGATTATTTCTGAAATAACTTATTCACCAAATCAGGTCGTTTCAGCTTGTTTAAATCACGGATAATCGCATTTTTGTATTCGCTCTTGTACCAAAAGAAGAATTTCCGTTGTTCCAGTTTCTCATCTTTACTTTTTGCCGTGAAAATCGGTTCCAATGTATATGGATGGTAGCCCGAATAATAGATTTCGGTAGCCAGTGTCATGGGTGTCGGCGTAAAATCCTGAACCTGTTCCAGCTTAAAATCAAATTTCTTGGTCAATATGGCCAGATCCGCCATGTCTTCGTTGTGGCAACCCGGATGACTCGAAATAAAGTACGGAATAAGTTGTTGATTCAGTCCTGCTTCGCGATTGATGCGTTCGAATTGTTTTTTAAACTCTCCGAAATAGGCGAAGGATGGTTTCCGCATCATATTCAGTACGGCATCCGAAGTATGTTCGGGTGCAATTTTCAACCGTCCCGAAACATGGTTGGTTATTAATTCGCGGATATAATCCGAATGGCTTTTATTGGTATCAAAATTTTTTGTATCGCTCAACAAAATATCGTAGCGTACTCCACTGCCGATAAATGATTTTTTGACTCCCGGAATCTGATCCACAGACCGGTATATATCCAGCATCGGATTGTGATTGGTATCCAGGTTGAAACAAACCTTAGGGAAAATACAGGATGGTTTCCGGCATTGCTTGCAGATATGCATTTTGATACCTTTCATACCGTACATATTGGCCGAAGGACCGCCTAAATCACTGATATAACCTTTAAAATCGGGCATAGCGGTAATTTGCTTCACCTCTTCCAGTATGGATTCTTTTGAACGCGAAACGATATGTTTACCCTGATGGGCCGAAATGGTACAAAACGAACAACCACCGAAACATCCCCTGTGCATATTCACCGAGAATTTGATCATTTCATATGCTGAAATCTTTTTGTCTTTGTATTTGGGGTGAGGTACACGGGTATAAGGCAAATCGTATGATTCATCCAGTTCTTCAGGACTCAACGGATCATAGGGCGGGTTTACCACTACCCATTTGTTGCCGGTTTTCTGGAGCAAGCGCGATGCATAATATTTGTTTGACTCTTGCTCGATATATTTGAAATTGGATGCATACAGCTTTTTATCCTCCAGACAAACTTCATGTGAAACCAGGGTAATATCTTTCCATTTGGGATGTTGGGGAATTTCTTTTGACAAAAAGGAGGTTTGCGGAATATCGATCATTTCAGAAATAGCTCTGCCCTCTTTCAATTGGCGGATCACTTCTTTAATCGGCTTCTCTCCCATTCCGTAAACCAGCAAATCGGCTTTGGTATCCAACAGTATGCTGGGCATCAATTTATCCGACCAGTAATCGTAATGCGTATAGCGGCGCAGGGAAGCTTCGATGCCTCCAATTATCAGGGGCACATCCGGATACAGTTTTTTGATGATATTGGAATAGACAATCGTTGCATAATCAGGGCGCATACCCGATTTACCATCAGGCGTGTAGGCATCGTCCGACCGCAGTCGTTTGTTGGCGGTATAGTGATTTACCATCGAATCCATATTTCCGGCCGAAATGGCAAAAAACAGGCGTGGACGTCCCATTTTCTTGAAATCACGCAGGTCGTCGCGCCAGTTCGGTTGAGGTACGATGGCTACCTTTAAACCCTGTGCTTCGAGTAGTCGTCCGATAACGGCAGCTGCGAATGCCGGGTGGTCGATATAGGCATCGCCGCTGAAAAGCACGACATCCACTTCGTCCCAGCCTTTCAGTTCAAGTTCCTTTTTAGTAGTGGGTAAAAAATCGGTTAATTGATATATTTTAGGTTGCATGGAGTTTTTCTGTAAAAAACACTTCTGTAGTCATTTGGTTCAGAAGGGTAATATAAGCCTGCAAAGGTACTGAAATTATCCTTTCCGGTAAAAAAGTTATTGGTTTGAATAACAATACGAAAATTCCGGCAATTTCCTTCCATTATTTTAAACTAAATTATACTTACAACGTTATATTTTCATATTCGATAAAATAGAATAACTTTGCATATCTAAGAATTACCTGACATAACCACGATAATAAATTAGCTGAAACTATGGCAAATACGCTGAGTACAAAAGAAAAATCGGTTCATATTAATATTAATTCAAAGTATTATGGTGCCATTGCCGAAATAGGCGGTGGACAGGAAACGGCGCGACATTTGTTTCAGGCGGGTGGTGCTTCGAATACTGTTGCCAAATCCATTTCAGCCTACGACAAACTGTTTAGCGATCATTTTTACAATCAGGGAACTCCATCCCGGTATGTGGCCGAAGAAAGAGTAGAAAAAATGGTTGATTATGAATATGGTGAACTGATAGAAATACTGGATAAGAAAAACAGCCGCAAATTCTTTGCCTTTGCCAATACAGTTGAAACGCTGAATTTCATGAAAACAAATCAGGGAAACGGATGGCTTGGTATAGCTGTTGAAGGAAGTGACCGGTATCATCCGAATAAGATTTTCATTCATGTGAAGTTGCATGAAAAGGATACCTTATTACAACA
>JAQTOL010000480.1 GCA_028748945.1 Paludibacter sp. | reverse complement strand
ATGATAAACGCGCCCCATCAGTTCCTCCACGAATTGGTTTTACATTGGGTGTAACCCCAACCTGTTTCATAGCTTCAAAAGCCTCGTCGATAATGTGCATAACCGGTTCGATTTTTTCGCGCATGTTGTAATACTGGTCATGCATTTCCAATTCTGCCGTATCAGGTCCAAATTCCGCATTAATCTTATTAACCAGATGCTCGAATTCTTTTTTCCGACGATCGAAGCGGTCCCGGTCATGATCCCTGATAATATAGCTTAGGGTCGATTTCTCAACCGTTCCTTCCATATTGGTCAGGTGATAGAATCCTTCGTAATCCTGTGTATGTTCAGGGGTTTCGTGTCGTGGAATCATCCCGATAAACTGATTGGCAATACGCATGGAATTGACCATCTTATGTCGTGCATAGCCTGGATGTACATTGATCCCTTTGAAATGAACTTTGGCACCTGCTGCATTGAAGTTCTCAAACTCCAGTTCACCGATTTCACCGCCGTCCATGGTATAAGCCCAGTCAGCAGCAAATTTTGGAACATCGAAATGATCGGCACCCTGTCCGATTTCTTCATCAGGGGTAAAACCAACGCGGATTTTTCCGTGTTTGATTTCCGGATGAGCAATTAAATACTCCATGGCAGTAACGATTTCGGCCAAACCGGCTTTATCGTCTGCTCCAAGCAAAGTCGTACCATCAGTTACGATGATGTCCTGACCCTTGTATTGCTTGATTTCCGGATATTTTTGTGTTTCAAAAACGATATTTTGTTCCTCATTCAGTACAATATCATTTCCATCATAGTTGAACACTACGCGGGGTTTCACATTTTTACCACTCATATCCGGACTCGTATCCATGTGCGATATAAATCCGATAGTTGGAATATCTTTATCGATATTAGCCGGCAAAGTGGCCATCACATAGCCATTTTTGTCCAGATCGACTTCCTGCAATCCAATGGATTTCAATTCTTCGACAAGGTATTTGGCAAAAGTGATCTGTCCAGGTGTGCTGGGCGTCATATTGGTATTTTCGTCAGAAGTAGTTGTGAAACTGACGTATTTCAGGAAACGATCGGTTATATTCATACTGTTTTATATATAATTGGTCACAAAAATACAGAAAAAAAGGTATACAAATTCATTTCGGAAGCATTTTTTATTAATAGGACATTCATTTAAAATCTTAATCTTAATATTAGAATATTTACAGGCATTTTTCTTACAATTAATTACTAAGTGCGTTTGTAATATGCCAATTTATCATTGAATGTAAAGAGCAGTAAATAAAAAAAATAATTGACTGAGGAGGACTGACAGGCATTCATCATTTTTCGTCCATATAACTGTGACAAAATTCGAGAGCCCGCAAAATAACACGAATTAACGTGAGCCTGTGATAAGTTGATTTGAAAATGTGCTAATTTGTCCCGATACTATCGGGATTGGAAATGAAAAGAATCAAAGAATTACAATTCATTCAATACGTCAGAATTGGCTTAACATAACACTAAATATAATCAGGAACCTTATTTAAAGAAATATCAGACTTTCTGTTTCCGTAGGGAATTTATATCAATAGATTGTGTCCATTCTAATAATTAATTTCCCGGGGGAAATTATTCAAAATGAAGATGATTATCAATTGATATTCAAGTCCTGACTGACTATTTCTTATTTCGATTTTATTTTGCCGCTTAAATAAGCAACTAATGAATAGACGGCAGCAATGATGATAAGATTAAATACGAAATTAATCAGGGTGTCACTTACCGAATGTGAACGTCTGTCTATATCAATAAAAGTATAAACGGCATAAATAAGTCCGGATAATAGCATTATCCAACCAATCAGGGATGTTGGAACAAAGAATATACCTTTGCGCTTAAAAAGTGGTGATTTCATATTGCAGTGATTTAATGTTTCTTGGTTTTTCGTGAGTTCAAATAATCTTCCTTCATTTTCAGAAGATCAATCGTTGAACAGTCAACAATTAATTTTCTTATTATTTCTAAAGGCATTTCACTTTCGTTGATGAAATTAATACAACCCTTCTGAAATTTTGCCTTCGGTAAAAGACTCTTATATTTTGCGTGCAAGGCAGTTGACACGTAAATTGGCAGGACATGTAATGACATGTAGTTCTTAACACCGGCAAGCCCGTATTTCATGGTACCTTTTCCTTTATAAATAATCATCTCTATTCCCATCATTGATTCTACTCCGGCTATTACAGTTTTATCATTTGTAATGATGACTTCATGGATAGTTGTTAATACGGGTTGTCTATCCAACGGTTGATTTGATATGTATGTATTTATTTCCATGTGGTTTTATTCTGTGTGTTATACCTTGTTCTTTAGATTGCCCCATTTTTCTACCATATCCGTTTCTCCTTCGAAATAATTTACATGTGATTCCTTCATAAAGATTTCATTCGATGGAGCCAGGAATATTTTTCCGGAATCCGGATATTCACAATAATCATATCCGATAAAAGTACGGATATCGATATAGATACAGGGTTCTGTTGTATGATTGTAAAACTGATGGGCGCCGCTTTCACCCATTTCAAAAAAAACAATATCGCCGTTTGTCACTATTTCCAGTCCTTCGGGCGATCTCAAGGTCATGGAGCCTGATACAACCATAAATAATTCTTCCGCGTATCGGTGAAAATGATAGGGCGCTGAAAATTGCCCCGGATTTAAGGACCTCAAATCGAAGTTCAGGTTTTGCGGATTGATACCTGCCTTCATTCTTGAAACATCGGTGAAGAGACGGAAGTTGTCAATTTTGCCGGGATTTTCATGAAACTCCCTTTTGTCTCTTTTTAAAATTGTTGCCATAAGCCGGAGTATTAAGTTTATATTTTTGAAAAACATTATAACAATATTCGAACGCCGGAAGTTTTTTGTTTAGTTGCCATTCATCCAAAAAAACGCCCCCGGCGT
>JAQTOL010000479.1 GCA_028748945.1 Paludibacter sp. | reverse complement strand
GCTATTGGATTCATCCATGGGTTATTAGCTGCCGGGCGGTTATTGATAGCGTCCCAATAAAGTGCTGCAAAAGGGCAAAGCCCTGAGGCCTGATTGAATACCATATCCAAAATTACTGCCATGCCCCGTTTATGGCATTCATCAATAAACTTTTTATAATCATCGGGGGTTCCATACGCTTTATCGGGTGCAAAATAGTGGTTTGGATTATAACCCCAGCTATTATTTCCGTCGAATTCTGTGACAGGCATTAATTCAACAGCCGTGATTCCTAAATTTTTTAAATAATCCAATTTTAATATGGCTGCCTCCAGTGATTTTTCGGGAGTAAAATCGCGTAACAGCATTTCATAAATAACCATATTTTCACGCGATGGCATGCTGAAATTTGTTATCTCCCAACTATAGGGAGTTTTCTGTGTTTGCAAAGTTGCAACCAACCCATCAGTTTTGCCTGTCGGATACGGTTTTAAATCAGGAAAAATATTATTATATTGATTTATCCACTTGTCATTCCATGGGTCCAGAACCAATTCGGTGTATGGATCACTCACTTTTAATGTGCCATCTACAAGATATTGAAAACCATAGAGTTTTCCGGGTGTCAGTCCATTTAAAGTTATCCACCAATAATTGCCGTCCCGTTTCATTTGATATGCATTGAGTTGTGTCCAGTTATTGAAATCACCAATAACAAAAACATTATTTTTCCCGGGTGCATACATGATTAATGTGGCCGTTGTATTATCAATATAATTAATTCCATCTTTCAGACCTGAAGGTTTGGCCTCATCAGTTACTGCGGCAGGAACACAAATCTGAACAGTATCGGCCACTATTACCCCGCTTAAACTTGCCTGAGCAATCAAGGTATAGTCGTTAGCAGTAGCAAAAGTATAAGAAAAAGATAAACTTGTTGCTGATGTAGCCGTTTGCACACTGGTTCCGTTAATCAATAAATTTAGATTCGATGCAATGGATGAACCGAATTGAATATCCATCGTTGTTCCTGCTGTAACACTCTGGTTTGAACTCGGGTTGCTAAATGCGACATTTAAGCCTGCTGCATATACATTTATAAAGATATCGCCACCACTCGATGTTTTTTCCTGTTTGCTTCCATCGGCATTTCTTAATACAACAGCAATTTTTTGAACAGTTTCTTTCGAAGTAATTCCAAAATAATCTCTTATTGTTGGAGCAATTGTCAATTTAAACTTATTGTTTCCAAGAGCTGTAAGTTTATTTTTTGATGTATTTGCTAATGCTAAATTTGTTGTTGAAGGCCATGGAGTTACGACGTATTTCCAGTCTGAAGAACTTAAACTATTTGAAGTTATAACTCCAACGTGAGCATATACATCGCCTGTATATCCATATAAACCCAGATTTCCCTCGGTTGATGACATATCGAACGTTAATTCAATAGCACCTCCTGATTGAGTAACAAATTGTGGATTTGAAGTTACCAGTTGTGCCCAAGTGAGTGCCGAGAAGACTAACAATATGAATGATAAAAATGGCTTTTTCATAATTTTGTTTTTTTTTAAAATTGGAGCTTTATCAGATAAGGTTTTGATATTCAAACTACCACAAATGTAATACAATAATCAAAAATATAGTAAGAGTAGGGCCTCTGATAGATGATTTTAAGTTGCAAACGATTGCAACAATCAAATATGATTTCAAAATAAATATCTATTTATATTAAATGATACTTTTATTTTTTCAAAAGAAATTCCAACGGAATATTCAATCGACTATTCCAGGATTTTTCGCTGTGATTTTGACCGGGAAAGAATTTTGTGATCCAACTTTTTTCAGTAAATCCTTTTAACTTCATGACTTCATCTACTTTCTTTTGTAAAGGCGCATACATTGCATCCAGCGTTTGATCACCATAATCGAAGTAGATTTTATGAGTTTTAGGATTTGGTAAATAGATACTCATATAATTTACAAAAGCGTTGGGAATTGGATTATTTTCAACAGTGAAAATTCCCGGCCAATGAGTGGACATACAAGCTGCTCCACCAAATACGGTTGGATATTCGCAAATGGCATACATCGAAATTAATCCTCCAATGCTACTTCCTGCAATAAAAGTATGAGCTCTGTCTTTATAAACTGAATACTTTTTGTCTATATAAGGTTTTAAATCCCTCACCAGAAATTTGAGGTAATTATCTGAAACAGGTTTAAAAATGTCAACAATTTTTCCCGTTTCATTTAAATTTTTATTCACAGAATCCTTTTGAGACTGAGTTAATGATTCGTAGGGTTTTTGAGGAAAATAATCAATAGAACGTGTTTTACCTCCATTGCTTATTCCAACTATGATAAAATCCTGAACTTTTCCTTCTTTCATTAATTTTGTAGCCACAATGTCCGCATACCATGCCTGATGATTCCAGGTAGTAGTCGAATCGAATAACATTTGACCGTCGTGCATATATAAAACAGCATATTTCTTTTTCGTGTTGTAGCCTTCAGGTAACCATATTTCAACATCTCTTAAAGTTATATATTTTGAAGGAAAGTTTTCGTAACGATCAATTTTCCCAAATTTGGGCTTTTGAATTGGCTTTGTAGCTAACAAAAACTCAACCGGAACATGAAACCGTTTACTCCAGGCAATTTCGTTATGTTCATCTTTGTCGTATACTTTTGACATATAATTATTTTCATTATATCCTTTTCCTTTGGCGATTAAATCAATAAATGATTGAGTCAATTCATACGGTTTATCACTTTCACCGGTGCCGTAATCCATATAAATCTTATGACCAAAAGGGACTGGCAAATTATTTTTCAGATAGTCAAAAGTAGCAGACGGAATTGCATAATTAGGCTCAATCTGACTTAACCAGGCAGTCGATAAACAGGCCACACCTCCAAATATATCCGGATATTCTGAAATAGCGGAAATAGAAATTAATCCACCCATGCTCGACCCT
>JAQTOL010000478.1 GCA_028748945.1 Paludibacter sp. | reverse complement strand
TTCAAAATTCACATATACATATTGTCGGTAATCCGTTTTAGCAAATTCTTTCAGAAGCCATGTTTTTCCTACCTGACGTGCTCCACGAAGGATAAGTGGTTTTCGGGAACTACTGTTTTTCCATGACTGCAATTCACTTAGTTTGTCTCTTTTCATGATTATAAGTTGAATAAAGTGTTGCAAATATACACTTATTACACGAAAAATATGTTTTATAAGTGTAAATATTGCAGGTTTTATTTGTTGACTATTTTATTTTTTGTGTTTTCATGCTTAGAAATGCTTGTTTATTTCTAAAATTGATTGGGTTCGTATTGAAACCATGGATCAGTCATGCATCTAAGAAGGCGATATGATTGATGTGAAACTGCTCGAAATTGATCAGAAAACCGGTAAATTCAAACTTTCACGCAAAGCATTGTTGCCACGTCCTCCAAGAGAAGACAAACCGAAAGCTGAATAATGACCCCTAACCCCTTCCCGATAGCTATCGGGTGGGGAATAAGAACAAAGCTGCAATCCGAAAAAGTTGCAGCTTTTTTTGTGACTATATGCCGGTCAATACATTTTTTCTTTTTACTTTTGCAAAACATAAAAATTAAATTTCAGATAATAACAACCATTTTGATGAATCCAAAATACCAGCTCATAGCCTTATCTTTTCTCACGCTGACATTATTCGCCGGCAATCCGGTAGACGATTTTGTTGATAATAATTTGCTTGAAAACGCGAATATCAGCTTGCTGGTCAATGATTTACAAAGCTGTCAAACTCTTTATCAATACCGGTCTCAAAACAGTATAACTCCTGCTTCAACCATGAAACTGGTGACTACTGCAACTGCTCTCGAATTACTGGGATCGGATTTTCGGTTTGAAACAAAGTTAGAAATTGATGGTACTGTCACAAAAGATGGTGTGTTGAACGGCAATCTTTATATTCGTGGTGGCGGTGATCCGACTCTTGGTTCTGAAAAACTGGGCGATACCAATTTTTTAATCCAATGGGTAAATGCAGTTAAGAAAGCCGGAATCAATAAAATTAATGGACAAATTATTGCCGATGCGAGTCTTTTCGATGATGAAGGTGTAAATCCCTTCTGGACCTGGGAGGATATTGGTAATTATTATGCAGCCGGTGTTTATGGAATCTCTTATCTGGATAATACATGTAAAGTCTATTTTCGAACAGGAAAAGCAGGAACAACAGCAGAAATACTTCGGACAGTTCCTGAAATCCATAGCCTTACGTTCGATAATCATTTATTGAGTTCCAACATTACATTCGACAGTTGCTATTTCTACGGTGCTCCGCATGCTAACGTTCGAAGAATTTTCGGCGAAATTCCTGCCAACCGTTCCGAGTTTGTTGTAAAGGCTGATATTCCAAATCCAGGTTTGTTGCTGGCGCAGGATTTCTCAAAGGCTCTCACAGATCATCAGGTTGCGGTAATTGGAACAGCAACAGATATTGTAACAAAGAGTAAAAATTCCCGGCTTATTTACAGCCATTTTTCACCACCGTTGAGTGATATTATTACCGAAACCAATGTAAAAAGCAATAATATTTATGCCGAACATATCTTCCGTTACCTGGCATTGAAATCATATCCGTTAGGAGGTACGGTGGGGGCCATACAGGTTATCAAATCGTTTTGGAAATCGAAAGGTCTTCCGGTTGACCAGCTCTTTCAATATGATGGTTGCGGATTGTCGCCAATGGATGCTGTTTCAGCCCGTTTTTTTGTAGAGTTGCTGACGTATATGAAAACGAAAAGTGCAAACCAGCAGGCTTTTTTCAATTCCCTGCCTGTTTCGGGCGAAGGTGGCACGTTGGCCAGCTTTCTCAGAAACACGGCGCTGCAAGGGAAAGTACATGCCAAGAGTGGAACAATAACGCGTGTGAAATCGTATGCCGGATATATTGAACTGAAGGGAAAAACCTATGTTTTTGCTTTGCTGGTGAATAATGCTCACGGAACTTCGAGAGCCGTGACAAACAAAATGGAAAAATTGTTACTTGATGTAACTAAATAAAACCAATCAACATCATGTCCTATTTATCTTTTCATCTAAGAATACCCTCCACTAATGCCTTGCTGTGGGAAATGATTCGGGAAAATAATTTACCGGAAGGTTACACGGTTATGACTGATTACCAATCGGCAGGGAAGGGACAGTCGGGGAACTCCTGGGAGTCGACACCCGGTAGAAATCTGCTTTTCAGTATGGTTCTGTATCCGCATCATATTAAACCGGACGAACAGTTCCTGATTTCTCAATTGGTGAGTGTGTCAATAAAAAATGCATTGGACTATTTTACGGACGATATTACCGTCAAATGGCCTAACGATATTTATTGGAAGGATAAAAAAATAGCCGGAATTCTGATTGAAAATTCGTTGCAGGGAAGCCTGATAAAAAGTGTGGTAGTCGGAATCGGACTCAATGTCAATCAGACTTTATTTATAAGTGATGCTCCCAATCCGGTATCGTTGAAACAAATTACCGGTAATACTGAAGCACGAAAATCATTATTGAATAGTATACGTGAAAATATTATGGATTTGTATTTGAATTGGGATGCAAATGATATTCGTTCAGCCTATTCGGGAAATTTGTACCGGAAGGAAGGTTTTCACCCGTTTAAAGATGATAACGGTATGTTTCAGGCGAAAATTAAAACTGTGCATCCCGATGGACGTTTGGAACTGGAAACCGAAACAGGTGAACGGAAAGGATACTATTTCAAGGAAGTCAATTTTGTGATTTGATTGGTTGACTGGTTAATTAGTTGATTGGTTAATTAGTTAATTCGTTGATTAGTCAATTAGTTAATTAGTCAATTGGAAGATTAACACTGAGAAGTTTTACTAATCAACTAATCTCATCTTCAAATCATCTCACTTTAACTCTCTTTCTCCTCTATTTCTTCAAAATCAACATATTCTCCTTCTTTTTT
>JAQTOL010000477.1 GCA_028748945.1 Paludibacter sp. | reverse complement strand
GGAATGGTCCGGCGGTTACAGCCAGTACCTGAACTGGGCCGGCAAAGGTAAAAATCCCATTCCGTCGGTGGATGGTTGGCCGGCATACATGGATTACGTAAAACAATATGCCGGATGTGACGAATGTCGCCAAATGCTGAAAAACCATATCAAACATGTTGTTTCTCGCACCAACTGTTACACGAAGAAAAAATATACCGAAGATCCGGCTATTTTCTCGTGGCAAATTGGGAACGAGCCCCGTGCTTTCTCTGATGAAAACAAACCGCTTTTTGTAGCCTGGTTGAAAGATATTTCGGCTTATATCAAATCGTTGGACAAAAATCACCTGGTTTCGATTGGTTCCGAAGGACAATGGGGCTGCGAAAAGGATATGGCTTTGTTTGAAAAAATTCACGCTGATAAAAATATTGATTACCTCACCATGCATATCTGGCCGAAAAACTGGAGCTGGCTGGATGTGAAAAATCTACCGGGAACATTGCAAAAATCAATTGACAGTACGGCTGTTTATATGAATAACCATATGGCTATCGCCCGGAAACTATCCAAGCCGGTTGTGTTGGAAGAATTTGGATTCCCGCGTGATCATCATGAATATAACCTGAAAGATTCAACCTCGTTGCGTGATGCATATTACACTTCGGTTTTCAAGAAAATTATTGTTTCATCAAAACTGAATGATGTACTGGCTGGCTGTAATTTCTGGGCTTGGGGTGGATTTGGTCGTCCGCAGGGACAACATATCTTTTGGCAAAAAGGCGACGATTACCTCGGCGATCCGGCTCAGGAAGAACAGGGTTTAAACTCGGTTTTCGATACGGATGAAACGGTGAAAATAATAAAGAATTTTTCGGACAGAATCAATGGAAAAATAACGCTGGTGGATGAAAATGCCACCGCCAAAACCCATGCACTTTTCATGAATATGAAAAACCAACTGGACAAAGGCATTATGATTGCACATCAGGACGATGCGGCTTATGGTCACGATTGGTACGGAAAACCGGGAGCATCGGATGTGAAAACAGTTACTGGCGATTATCCTGCTGTAACCGGTTGGGAACTTGGACATATTGAAATTGGTGCCGAATATAATCTTGATTCTGTTTATTTTACAGACATGAAACGCCTGATTCGTGAAGTGTACAAACGTGGTGGTATAAACACCATCAGTTGGCACGGCGATAACATTGCCACCGGCAAAACGGCCTGGGATTGCGCGCAGGATACGGTGGTGAAAAGTATTTTACCCGGAGGAAGCAACCATACTAAATTTCTGGTGTATCTCGATCGGTTGGCTGCCTTTTTTCATGATTTGAAAGATGAAAACGGAGAACCGATTCCGGTGATTTTCCGCATGTATCACGAGCATACCGGCAGTTGGTTTTGGTGGGGAGCGAAGCAATGTACACCTGACGAATACAACAGGCTTTACCGCATGACTGTGAAATATTTACGTGACACCAAGCAGGTTCATAATCTATTATATGCTTTTTCACCTGCCGATGTAGCTACCGAAAAGGAATACCTGCAACGTTATCCGGGCGACGAATGGGTGGATATTGTTGGTTTTGATACCTACGCATTTGGTACTGAACAGAAAGATATGAATGTGTACAAACAGAAAATGACTGTCGGTTTGTCCATCGTCACAAAATATGCAGCAAAAACCGGTAAAATTCCGGTTATGGCCGAAACCGGTATGGAAGGTATCAAGCTAACTGATTATTTTACAAAGGTTTTGTTGCCAATCATTCAACCCTATAAAATTAGTTACGTTTTGTTTTGGCGAAATGCGTTCAATAAATCCACCCATTTTTATGTACCATACCCCAGACATGCTTCGGCTGATGACTTTAAAAAATTTACCGATACACCTGGAATTCTATTAAATAAAGAAATTTCACCTATGTATGTTTTTGAGAAATAGACATTAGAATTTTAAATTACGAATACAACAAATATAATGACACGTTTCACTCATAAAATTTATATTTCATTGTTCCTCCTATTGTGTAGTGCATCTTCATTCGCTCAGGATGTTGTTGTAACAGTGAATGCAACCGATGGCAAGAAAACCGTATCGCCTTTTATCTACGGTCGTAACGGCAGTTTTTCCAGTTCGTTTGGAACGTCAGCATCCGCGGCAGATATTGCACTTGTCAAAGAGGCCGGAGTAAATTTAACGCGTGAAAACGGTGGAAATAATGCCACTAAATACAACTGGCGCAAGAAAATATCAAGCCATCCGGATTGGTACAACAATGTGTACGATCATGATTGGGATGCCATGTCAAAAAATATTGTGGCTAATGTGCCTGATATGCAGGTGATGTGGGCATTTCAGTTGATAGGAAAAGTGGCTTCAAATAAAAATAACAACTTCAATGATTGGGGTTACAACCAGTCGCAATGGTGGAGCGGTTGTGCGCAAAATCTGGCCGGCGGTGGAACGGTAAATGCCACTGGTGGAAGCGTGGCAACGGTAAACGGAAATCCGGCACTTTACACCATGGATTGGCCTGCCGATTCAACTGCTGGAGTTTTAAACCATTGGTTCGGAGCCAAAGGAATTGGTTTAAACTCAACTAATTTCCAGTATTGGGACATGGACAATGAACCGGAAATATGGAGTGGAACACACGATGATGTAATGCCAACACAGATTGCTGCAACAGCATTTATGTCCAACTACTTTGCAGTGGCCAAAAAAGCACGTGCTTTGTTTCCCGGGATTAAGTTGTGCGGACCTGTCACTGCCAACGAATGGCAATGGTATAAATGGAGTTCCGAGACGTTGAACATCAACGGAAAATATTATTGCTGGCTCGAATATTTCCTGAAACGGGTAGCCGATGAACAAAAAGCAACCGGAATCAAGTTGCTCGATGTAGTTGATATCCATTGGTATCCTGGTGAATCGGCTGATGCTGACGTATTGCAGTTACACCGTATTTTTTACGATAAAACTTA
>JAQTOL010000476.1 GCA_028748945.1 Paludibacter sp. | reverse complement strand
TGCCAATGTTTGTAATGAAGCAGCATTGATTGCTGCACGAAAGAACAAATCATTTGTTGAAAAACAAGACTTCCTGGATGCTGTAGATCGTATTGTAGGTGGTTTGGAAAAGAAATCGAAAATCACAACTATTGCTGAAAAGAAATCCATTGCTTATCATGAGGCTGGTCATGCGACTATCAGTTGGATGTTGGAACATGCCAATCCTTTGGTAAAAGTGACCATCGTGCCTCGGGGAGAAGCTTTAGGTGCTGCCTGGTATCTGCCGGAAGAACGTCAACTAACGAATCGTGATCATATGCTTGACGAAATGTGCTCTACTTTAGGTGGGCGTGCTGCTGAAGAAGTATTCTTAAAACAGATGTCGACAGGTGCTATCAATGATTTGGAACGAGTTACTAAACGCGCTTATGCGATGGTGGCTTATTTTGGGATGAGTGAAAAATTAGCGAATATGAGTTATTTTGATTCCTCAGGAAATTCTGATTATGGGTTCACAAAACCATATAGTGAGAAAACAGCGGAATTAATCGACTCGGAAGCAAAAGAAATAGTAGCAGTTGAGTATGAACGTGCAAAAAAAGTTCTTAGTGATAATGCAAAAGGACACAATGAATTAGCTGAACTTTTAATTGAAAGGGAAGTGATTTTTGCTGAAGATCTGGAAAAGATATTTGGAAAAAGGCCATGGACTTCAAGAAGTGATGAATTAATGGCTCAAAATCCTGAATTAGAAGAAGTTCCTGAATTAGTGCCTGAAACTCCTCAAATTGCTGAAAAAGCAACGGATGAAAAAGATGAAAATACAATCTGATTTATCTCGTCAGGAAATTTTACAACGAATAGGGGCTGCTGGTAAAAAGCGGCCCGCTATCGTTAATATACAATCATTGAGCTCCGATGAAATATATAAGACCATTCAGCCTGATAGTTTATATTGCTTTAAAAATGAACTAGAAGCTGTGAATGGACGATGTATATTGTGTGATAATGAATCGGACGTATATGAGAAAATTAAGATTTTCTTCCAACAAAGCAATTTTCAAGAGCTTTTCTGTCGGGATACCTTTTTTTATTCTGAATTGAAAAACAATGGAATTCCTGTTACGAATTTAGAAACACATTTTGAAACTATGCAAGCCGGGGTGACTGGCTGTGAGTTTCTTGTTGCCCGAACCGGTAGTGTACTGGTCTCGTCAAATACCCCGATTCAAAAACAAATGAATGTTTTTCCTCCTGTCCATATTGTTATAGCGCATGCATCTCAACTGGTGGATTATCTGGAGGAAGCACTTGTTGCCATACAAAATAAATATGCTGATTCATTGCCAGCTGTGATATCTACCATAACGGGACCGAGCCGGACAGCCGACATTGAAAAAACATTGGTTCTCGGTGCTCACGGACCTAAAGAATTTATTGTTTTTCTTTCCAAAGTATAAAGTTTTGCTATCTTTGTGCTTAATTTATTTCCTTCAATAATTATAAATTGTTCGACATAAATAATTATTGATTTCTTAAAACTTTATCCAGATAACTTATGACTAACTTTGTAAAGAGAACCCTGAGCGGAGCATTATTTATTACTCTGATCATCGCTTCAATTTTGCTCAGTCACTTTACTTTTGCAGCAGTTTTTGTTGTGATTTGTGCCATGTCGGTTCAGGAATTTCATAAGTTGACAAATAACAAAGAAGATATTGATGTGAATAGCTGGTTAGCGATGGCTGGTAGTATATTTCTTTTTTTGAGTTCATTTTTGTATGCTTCAGGTATTTTATCTTATCTGGTTTTTGCTGTTTACGGATTATATGTTGTGCTGGTTTTCGTATTTGAATTGTATCGGCAAAAATCGAATCCGCTTCACAATCTGGCTTATTTTATATTGGGACAGGTTTTTATTGCTTTACCCTTCTCTTTGTTAAATTTTATACTTTATATAGACACTTATCAACCGTTGATTCTTTTATCGGTTTTTATAACAATTTGGGTGAACGATACAGGAGCTTATCTTGTGGGTGTAACATTTGGGAAACATCGATTATTTGAGCGTATTTCGCCTAAAAAATCATGGGAAGGATTCGTGGGAGGTGCTTTGGCTGTATTATTTTCCGGCTACCTTTTTTCCTTATTTATTTCCGAAATTAGCTTGCTAAACTGGTTGATTTTTTCCGAAATTATTCTTGTCTTTGGTACTTTTGGAGATCTGATAGAATCTTTAATGAAAAGGACGATTCAGGTAAAAGATTCAGGAAATATAATTCCCGGTCATGGCGGCTTATTAGATCGCTTTGATAGTATGTTGTTGGCCACTCCTGTCGTATTTATTTATTTGAGTTTTTTGTTTCATACCTTATGAGCTATGCAGGCAATAAATATTATATATTTAAATTCAAATCTGCTGTATTAATAAAACAAACAAGGTTTTTATGTTAGACAAGTCACTAATGATAAAATCAGATGAAAGCAATTAAATAATTTGTGTAAATAAAATAATTATGGAAAATAATTTTGATGAAATCCGTTGTTTTAATAACGAAGAAGTCCATGGAGTTCTTGAGCGGCTAAGCAACGAGAAACAGTTTATGAAGGTGCTGAGTACTATTTATCCTCTTTTGCCAAAAGATATTATCAAACAAAGATTAATGAGCTTTCATTCAAATTACGAATTTCAAAAAGAATTGGTATATCCTTTTTTGCAATACCTTGAAGCGAATATGACAACAGGAATTAAGCTTAATGGTTTGACTAAAATTGATAAGTCTGCAGCCTATCTCTATATTTCCAATCATCGTGACATTATCCTTGATTCAGCATTACTTTGCAAGAAATTAATTGAAAATGAAATGGATACGGTTGAAATTGCAATTGGGGACAATCTGCTGATATTCCAATGGATTGAAGATTTGGTACGTGTTAATAAGAGTTTTATTGTTAAGCGTGGTTTAAGTGCACGACATATATTGGAAAGTTCTCAACGCTTATCA
>JAQTOL010000475.1 GCA_028748945.1 Paludibacter sp. | reverse complement strand
GTTTGCTCAGATTCAGGCTTTTCAGGTTATATTCGCGAAGAATCATTTTTTTGAACGCCAGCTTCTCTGCTTCGTGGATACGTTGTTCTATACGGTTTATCGGGCGGATTTCGCCTGAAAGTCCGACTTCACCGGCCATGCACACATGCTTTTCGATAGCAATATCTACATTTGAGGAAAGAATGGCCGAGATAACCGCCAGATCTATGGCCGGATCGTTTACCTTGATGCCACCGGCAATGTTCATAAACACATCCTTTTGAGCAATCTTGAATCCGGCACGTTTTTCCAAAACAGCCAGTAACATATTTAATCTGCGAAGATCGAAACCGGTGCTCGAACGTTGTGGTGTTCCGTAAGCAGCTGAACTTACCAGACTTTGCACTTCGATCAGGAAGGGACGGACCCCTTCGATTGCCGAAGCAATGGCCACGCCGCTCAATCCTTCGTGGTTTTGCGAAAGCAACAGTTCGGAAGGATTACTAACTTCACGCAAACCGTTTTGCTGCATTTCGAAAATACCCAGTTCGGAAGTGCTGCCGAAGCGGTTTTTGATCGCACGAAGTATTCGGTACATGTAATTCTGGTCTCCTTCGAATTGCAGCACCGTGTCCACGATATGCTCCAGCACTTTTGGTCCGGCGATACTGCCTTCTTTATTGATATGTCCAATTAATAAAACAGGAACGCCCGTTGTTTTACAGAATTTCAACAGGCTGGCTGCACATTCCCGTATTTGTGAAACCGAGCCGGGTGATGATTCTATCATTTCGGTAGAAACCGTTTGAATGGAATCGACAATCACCACATCGGGCTGAACATTTTGTATGTGTACGTAAATTTGTTCGAGGGAAGTTTCGCTGACAATATAACAATCCGGAGTTTGAAATTTCAGGCGTTCGGCCCGCATTTTCAATTGCTTCACACTCTCTTCGCCAGAAATATATAGCGTGCGTTTTCCTTTCAGGTTTAGTACGACCTGTAAAACCAGTGTTGATTTTCCAATACCGGGTTCACCACCAATCAACACCAATGAGCCGGGCACTAATCCACCACCCAACACACGGTTCAATTCATTACTGCTGGTATCGAACCGGCTTTCTTCACTGGTTTCAACTTCAGAAATCAAAATGGGCTTTTGTTTGGTGAGCTCTACACCCGCCATTTGGATTTTAGGTGCGGTTTCTTTGCTGATAATTTCTTCCACATAACTGTTCCATTCGCCACACGATGGGCATTTGCCGATCCATTTGGGTGAATCGACTCCGCAGTTTTGACAAACATATACTGTTTTGGTTTTGGCCATGATATATTTATTTGTAAATGGATTTAAATTTGAAAATTTGAAAATGAAAGAATTACAAAAATAGGTATTTTCGAAGAAAACATTTCATTTTTTTAATAATGAATTTGCAAGTTCAATATTATTTAGTTTTAAATTTCCTTTTCACGCCAGTTCCCTTTTCGTAAATACAGGTAACCAAGTCCGCCCAGTAAAGTCCAATACACAAATTCCGACATCCAGACAATCGCTACCGGTTGGGTGTTGATAATGGCCGTATAATAAACGTACGAAATGTAAAAGAAAAGTGTTACAACTTCGATGTAAAAAGCAATTCGGGTACTGCCGGTTCCAGAAACTCCGTTGATAATGACATTTCCGACAGCAAAAAATGCAACGGCTATCGAAACAACCCGGATCACAGGGACGGAAGCCAGCATCAATGCATGATCGTCGGTATAAATATTGGCGAAAAGTTCCGGAAAAATAAAAGCAAAAATTAGTATCGGAGCTACTAAAAGAAGAGCAATTCCAATGATTTTGTTTACTGTTTTTATGACTTCCTGTTTATGTCCGGCACCAATCATATTACTTACCAGCGTGCCGGATGTTGTAGCTAGTGCCGAAGCCGGAATCATCAGTAAAATATACATACTCCGGCCAATATTGCTTACTGCCAGCGGTTGTTCGCCCATGCGTTCGATAAAAATAAAGAACAGAAACCAGGTGGAAATGGAAATAAAAAACTGAAACATGATAAAAATCGACAAGTTCAGAATTTGCAAAATGGTTTTCATTTCCGCTTTTACGTGAGTGATAAGGTGATATTTCTTAATGTCAGTAAATGCCAGTGTGTGATAAATCAGGTAAACCAGGGATGCAGCTTCGGCAATGTCCGAAGCAATAGCTGCGCCGGCAATTCCCAGTTCCGGAAAACCAAATTTCCCGAAAATAAGCAAATAATCTAATATAATATTGACAACTGCTGTGATAATGGCCGAAGTTGTCAGAATTTTGGTGTCGGTTATTCCCACGTAGAATGCGCGGAAAACCACATTGAGGAATACAAAGAAAAAGCCGTAAATCCTCCAACTGAGAAATTCCATTGCGGCTGCATAAATTCGGTCGGAACTGACCAGTATTTTTAATAAATGGGGAACTCCAACCAAAGAAATGGTAAAAATAAGGACTGAAAGAATGAAATTAAAAATCAACCCGTTATTAAAAATAGGACCGATTTGTGTGTAATTTCCTTCCCCGTTGCGCCGTCCGATTAAAATCTGAACTCCCTGGCTGAATCCAAACCCTACCATATAAATGGCAAAGTAAAAAACCCCGGCAATAGCCGATGCACCAAGTGCCACTTCGCTTACACGGCCGAGAAATGCCGTATCAGTAACATTGATAATATTCTGAGCAACAAGTGTCAGAATGATAGGATATGATATTTTGAGTATATTTTTGCTGGAATTCACTTGGTGTATGATAAATTTTTAAGGAGTTATTTCCCGAATAACAGTGGTTAAGTCAAAGTTGTTTTGCAAAAGTAAGAAAAGAAAATTGCTCTGTGGAATATGCAATTCTTTTTATTCCTACTAAATCGGTTTTAAAGCCGGAAAATCACTCCGAGATAATCCGACAGGTGAGTTCAGAAATTAAATTATCTGATGAGTAGAAGTCTCGATTATTCTTCTTTGTAAACAGATTGAATGACCAGTCCGGCA
>JAQTOL010000474.1 GCA_028748945.1 Paludibacter sp. | reverse complement strand
AAGGATTTTGGAACCATCACCTTTCAGAAAGCAGACGATATGATTCGTCAGAATGAAGCCCATTCACGACGAAAATGGAATATAGCACTGGTAACAGATTCTACCTGTGATCTGTCTCAGGAATTGATAGATTATCACCAGATTTATATGCTACCGTTGAATATCAATTTTGGAGATAATCAATTTCTGGACAAAGTGACCATTACACCCGACCATTTTTACGATTTACTGGAAAGAAGTTCCGAATTTCCCAAAACATCACAAGTTAACGAACGCAGCTTTAGCAATTTATATTCACATCTGGCTTCGCATTACGATGCTGTTATTTCTGTTCATCTAACCGGACAGTTTAGCGGTACCTATTTAAGCAGTGTCAAAGCTGCCGAAAAGTTGAGCACCGAGTTTAATAAGCCAATAAAATCTGTTGATTCAAAAACACTTTCGGGAGCCCTGGGGTTAATTGTATTAAGGGTTGCACAGGCTATTGAAGCTGGTTGGCCGCTCGAAAAAATTCTGATTGCAGTAGAAAATTGGAAAAAAGATGCAAAAATTTTTGTCAGTGTAAAAGACCTGAAATACATGATTAAGGGTGGCCGTGTTTCGAAACGAATGGGCTTTATTGCAAAAATGTTGGGCATTAATCCTATCGTTTCGATGGATGAAGATGGAAAGTCCGTATTGTTTGGTCAGACTTTCAGTCAACAAGCCAATATAAATAAAGTAATGAAGCACATTACAAAAATCAGTACCGGTAAAATCATTTGGAATTACGAGGTTTTGCATGCTCATAATCTTGCCGGTGCTGAAAAATACAGCAAAAAAATGTACCAATTAACAGGTAAAAACCCTGTTTCCGTAGTAGATATATCACCTGTTATTGGTATGAATGCAGGTAATGGAACGATAGCCGTATCCTTGTTGTTTGAATAGAAAATATTTATTCCAATTATTAATATCAATCTAATTTAATAAAATCTCAACTTATGCTACCAATTTATATTCAGGGTTTACTATTGATTTTGGGACTAATGACCAGCTTATGGGTTGTTAGTGTCGTGCTCAAAAACGTAAGTATTGTCGATATGTTCTGGGGTTTTGGATTTGTCATGGTCAATACTTTCTACTTTTTAAATACCCCGACTACTCCGGCAAAAATTATTTTGCTGGTTTTGGTTGCCATTTGGGGCTTACGTCTATCAATATACCTGGCCTGGCGCAATATTGGCAAACCCGAAGATTTTCGTTACCAGGAATTCAGAAAAAAATATGGCGAGAAAAACTACTGGTGGATCAGTTTTTTCCAGACTTTCCTTTTACAGGGTATTTTGATGGGAATTATTTCCCTGCCATTGCTTGGTGTAAATTTGTATTCCACTTCACCAGAATTAAATTTTATCGATTACCTGGCTTTGTTGGTTTGGACAATCGGTTTTGTATTCGAAGCCGGTGGCGATATGCAACTGGCACTTTTCAAAAAAAATAATGCCAATAAAGGCAAAGTGCTGAATGCCGGATTCTGGCATTATACCCGGCACCCTAACTACTTTGGCGATTCTGCAGTCTGGTGGGCCTATGGTTTGCTTTGCCTGTCGACCGGAAGTTATTGGTATATCAGCGGATCTGTGATTATGACTTTGTTAATTATTAAAGTATCCGGTGTGGCATTGCTCGAGAAGTCCCTGAAAGACCAAAAGCCCCAATATATCGATTATATAAAGAAAACCAGTTCGTTTATTCCATGGTTTCCCAGGAAGTAATTTTAATAACAACAAAATATGAATTTTATATCAAATAATATCTGGTTAATTCTTTTTGTAGCCTGGGGCTTACCCTTAAGCATTTACCGCAGTAAATTCCGTAAGTTGGTGTATCAGACCGATAGTTGGACTATTAATATTAAACCGGTTTTCATCAAAGAAATTAAAGGCCTTTTTGGCAATATTTATCCTGATAATTTAAATTACAAACGGTTTCGCAATTTTTACCGGTTTTATTTATTGATCTATATACTCTTATTTTTTTTCTATTTTAATTTGAATACAACTCAAAAAACAAATAATATGAATGAAATAGTTGTTGGTAGTACGTTGCCCTCTTTTAGCTTGAATGATCAGAACGGACAGGTGTTTAATATTGATTCGGTTAAGGGGAAAAAAATCTGGTGATTTATTTTTATCCTAAAGATGACAGTCCCGGTTGTACGAAAGAAGCATGTTCTTTCCGCGATCAGTTTGATGTTTTCAAAGAACAAGATGCTTTGATTATCGGAATTAGCGCTCAATCGGTTGAAAGCCATTTTGAATTTGCTAAAAAACATCGGTTGAATTACACACTTCTGAGCGACGAGGGCAATATAGTACGTACTTTGTTTGGTGTGCCCACCAATTTGTTCGGACTGTTGCCAGGTCGAGTGACATATGTTGTGAACAAGGAAGGAAAGATCATTTTCGTTTTTAATTCGCAAATCAATGCCCAAAAACACATTGAAGAAGCCTTGCGGATTTTGAAAGAAATGAAATGAGAATTGAACTTGAGATATTATTGCTGTTGGTAGCCTATTTTTTTGGCTCTGTTCCTTTTGGTTATTTATATGTTAAAAAACTGACGGGTAAAGATATTCGCGAAATGGGAAGTGGAAATATCGGATCCACCAATGTTCGTCGCATAGCCGGACGAAAAGCTGCAATAATGACTCAACTCGCTGATATGTTGAAAGGACTTTTACCGGTAGGTGTCATCTGGTATATACAGTTTCAGCATATATATACTTTCGATCAGTTCTTTATCTATTTGCTGGCATTAGCATGCATTTTAGGCCATAATTTTTCCATATTTTTAAAGTTCAATGGCGGCAAAGGGGTAAATACCACACTGGGGGCATCCATTTTGCTGAGTCCGGTTTCTGTATTTGTGTCTGTTTTCGTTTATTATCTGGTAAAATGGCGGTCGAAATATGTATCACTTGGTTCCATTTGTTTGGCATTGAGTTTACCCATAGTAGATTTATTTATTCACC
>JAQTOL010000473.1 GCA_028748945.1 Paludibacter sp. | reverse complement strand
CGATCGTTGGGGCTTGTTTAATCCTCCCGGAGTAGGACCCTTTGATATTGATCCGAATGATCCTTTTTTTGATAATGACGAAGATGAGTTTTAAAACCGGAAATGTGATTTATTACGCATAAAAAAACTTACCCCTCGCTCCCTCGCATCCCCCCGATAGCTATCGGGGCTATCGGGACGTGAGGCAGCAAGGGTTATTTCTCAACATCAGCTTCAACGCTTATACTAACTCCAATCGGTATTGTTTTCCAATCGCCCTGACTTGTTTTTCTATAATATGTTTTTTCAAATAATCCGATACAAAAGTTCAGGGAACCCTTTCCCAAATCCTTCACATGTTCCAGTGTTACCAGAAAATCGCCATCAACAACTATATTTTGCGATTCCAAATTCAGTTGTATTTCTTTATTGGTTTCCAGCTTCGATCTGTGGAAATAAATCGGACTAACCAGTACATTTTCAAAATTCATTTTTCCCCGCACTTTGTAAATATTCAAGCGGTAAAATACAGAATCATAAGTACAATTAGCAATATTTATAATCACTTTTTTGATAAAAACGGATTTCTTACAATGCATTAAAATTCCCAATTCATATCCCGGCAGATTATTCTCAAAGCCCGCAGCAACTTTCTTATTTCGCGAAGTCACTCCCAGCGTCCGCTCTTTGTACACTTTGGGTCGGACAATTACTTCACTTATTTCGTATGATTTCGGTTTTAAATAAATATTCTTATCGGCTTTTGCCTTTAAATCAGCTACTTTTATCGAAAAAGGATAGTATCCAATACTCGAAAACAAAAGAATATTATTATCAAAGCATGAATCAATAAACAGGGAATAGTATCCGCTTAAATCAGAAACTGTTCCGGTATTTTTTTCTACAACACCTATATTGACATATTCTACCGGCAATTTAGTCTTTTCATCAAAAACAATTCCTGAAACATTTTGTGCGAACAGAGTATAACAATCCAGTAATAAAAAAATGATTATTATTTTCAGTACCTGTAACTCATACATTCTTCTCATCACTTCATGCTATTAGTTTTCCCCGTCTGTCTCGAATTTGTTTCCGATAGTTATCGAGACGTGAGGCAGCGGATTTATAAATTACCAATCAATTAAAGGTTTATAAAATTCCCGGTAAGTCGTGTCGTTGGAATAGAAATGGAGGCGTTCAAGCATGCCGGCAGAAGTTTTGTATCCGTAAGCAAGTATAGCTGTTACACCGGTTTCTTTACAAACATTCTCAAATTCCTGGTATAGTTTAATGCCGATAATGCTGTTCTGAAATTCTTTTTTTACGGCACAAAACCAAATCATGATCCCTCCGCTGACCATTTTTTCGCCACTGATAAAGCCTTTAATTTGTCCTTCGTTTTCATACACCAGCGTCAGACAGCGTTCATTCATTACAAGTTGCTCAATCCATGAGCGGTCATATGGAACGTTGTCATCGTATTTGAATGGTTCCATATCCAGAATATTATGAACCGCATCTATGTCGGCTGTCAGCGCCTTCCTCACCGATTGTGCGGGAATATAATTGTCCATTTTATGAATTGCTTACGCCATTTTATAAACTATATCTTTTACCCATTGTGCCCAATCCGCCTGACTTTTCGATTTGTCGAAAGTTTGCCACGGAATCGGTTTACCAATGCGAATGCTAAAATGGCTTCCTCTTTGTTTATACATTTCATCAACCAGGTATAACATTTCAATATTCAGTTTAATCCCCAGAAATTTACGCAGGTTGGCTAAATTATAAAAAAAATTTGAGTTGCGACCTTCAAAATAAATAGGGACTACATCCCGTTGATATTGAACTGCTTTACTGATAAAGTTCTTTTTCCATTCCAAATCGCATATTTTCCCATTAACTTTGCGCGAACAGATTCCTGCCGGGTAAGTCAGCAGGTTATCGTCTGATTCATAAAGATCCTGCATCATTTCGGCATGACCTTTACTTTGTGTACCGACTTTGTTGACCGGAATAAACATGTCTTCCATGGGTTTCAGATTCATGAGAATGTCGTTCGAGAAAAAACGGATTTTGCCATCGTATTCTTTCCCCAATAAATAGCCGGTAGTAATGCCATCCAATCCACCCAACGGATGATTACTTGCAAAGATATATTTTCCACCTTTTGGCAGGTTCTCTTTGCCTTCAATACTGGTGGTAACATGTAGATATTCGAAAGCCGATTCAATAAATTCGAGGTTTTTTTTACCCGGATACTGAATGAAAAAATCGTTTAATTCGTCTTCATGTACAATCCGTCTCAAATAATTGACTAAAAATTTGGGAACTTTAGACTTAGGCGCCTTGTCCTTAAGCACTTTTGCAATATCAATTTTTATTAGTTTCTCTGAATTCATAGATAAGGCGTTCTGTTTGGTTTATATCGTAATGGAAATGAAAGCTGTAAATCAGGCCGGTTTAATTCTGTATGTCATTTCTCTGACCCATTCGGCCCAATGTGACTGACTCCTCGATTTGTCAAAAGTTTGCCAGGGAATCGGTTTCCCGATATTGATAGTAAAATGATTCCCTTTTTGTTTAAACATTTCATTGGGCAGAAACATCATTTCTATATTGACTTTTATCCCTAAAAACTTGCGAATTCTGGCCAGATTATAAAAGAAGTTTGAATTCCGTCCTTCAAAAAAAATAGGGACTACATCCCGCTGGTATTGAATGGCCTTACTGATAAAACTTTTTTTCCAATCCATATCTACAATTTTTCCGTTTACTTTCCTTGAACACATTCCGGAAGGAAATGTAATCAGATGATCTTCAGAATCAAAAAAACTTTGCAGACTTTCGGCATGGCTTTTACCCTGGCTTCCTACTTTATTTACAGGAATAAACATCTCCCGCAAAGGTTCAACGTTCATTAATAAATCGTTCGTAAAAAGCTTTACTTTTCCGCTATATTCACGTCCTAACATTAACCCGATAGTTAATCCATCGAGTCCGCCAAGCGGATGATTACTCGCAAATATATATTTGCCG
>JAQTOL010000472.1 GCA_028748945.1 Paludibacter sp. | reverse complement strand
CCTGAACATCGAAGTTTTTAATATGCTTGGCAAGAATGTATATTTGAGAAATAATTTAAATCTATTGATTTCAAATGAAATAGATCTTTCAAATATTCAAAAAGGAGTTTATATTGTAAGGGTTAATGAGGGTGATCAATTTTATAATCAAAAAATTATTGTTCAATAATAACTTGAAACAATGAAAGAAAATTGACTTTAAACTTGTTTAACGGAAATACAATTTCAATGACAAAAACAACTGCTCAAATACGGGCAGTTGTTTTTTTTTATCTCAAAACTTCGTCGAATAAAGTACTTTTAAATTTGTTTGCAAATAATTGTCTAAATAGTTGTAAATCTTAAGTGAAATATATATATTTGTCGGTTGAAAATTTTGCTTAAATAAATATCCACTATTAGAGCTGTTATTTAATCATATATCACGAAATACAATTCGGTAAGACATGCTTAAATAAAATTTTTTAATAGGGACACAATCAGAAAAAAATCAATTAATAATAAAATCTAATTATGAAAACGAAAAATATCGGAGGAATTATCGTTTTGCTTTTTGCTTTTGGTGTTACGGGACTTTATGCGCAAACTTCGCTAAACGTTAATGAAAAATCTGGTACACGGACATCATTTGTTTTAAATGACCTCAATAAACTGGTATTTTCATCAGGAAACATGACAGTAATAAAAAAAGACTTAAACAGCAGTGTTTTTTCATTAATGAACGTGCGTTATTTGAATTTTACTGATATAACTTCACTGGATGAAATAGCAAATCCTGAAAACCGTAAAATGTACCTTTACCCAAATCCTGTTGTTTCTCAATTACAAATACGTTTTGAAACAATGACAGAAGAAAATGTACAAGTGCATATTATGGATATGCAGGGGAGAATGATATATCTGCGAAACCTGACAAGTCATAGCGGTATAAATTATCTTAGCATCCCTTGCGAAAGTATGCAAAATGGAATCTATCTGTGCAGATTACAGAAAGGAAATAAAATTGAGATCAATAAATTTATAAAACAATAATACTTAGGAATAAACAGTATGAAAACAATTGGAACACTCATTATCGCTTTAATTTTAAGTTGCAATTTAGCTTCGGCTCAGGATACTTTGTATATTTACAGATCAGGGGTTGTTATAAGTCAGCGACCTGTATCTGAAATCGATAGTATTACGTTTTATAGAAATTATGACATTCCGGTTTCCGAAACCGTTACTGATATTGATGGAAATACATACCATACGGTGAAAATCGGAACTCAAACCTGGATGGTTGAAAACCTGAAAACTACAAAATACAGAAATGGTGATATAATTGGTACAACAACGCCATCTACAAAAGATATCAGTTCAGAAAGTAATCCTAAATACCAGTGGGCATTTAATGGTGATGAAAGTTACGTAGCAAAATACGGTAGACTTTATACCTGGTATACAATTAATGACGATCGAAAGATTGCACCGAATGGATGGCATGTCGCAACTGACACCGAATGGATTAAACTTGAAAACTATCTGATTGCAAATGGATATAACTACGATGGAAGTACTGTTGGAAATTATGAATCTAATAATAACTTTGCGAAATCTCTGGCAGACATAAAAGATTGGAACTTATACCTGAGTTCAGGTGCTATAGGTAATGATTTATCTAAGAATAATAAAACAGGTTTCACTGCACTTCCGGCTGGAAACCGTAGTATCTATGGTGTATTTTACTATCTGGGTCTTGGTGGGTACTGGTGGACTTCAACAGAATATAATGATTCCTGGGCATGGAATAGAGATATGGGATATAATGTTAGTTATATGGGTAGACATAATTATCCAAATAAGCAAAGTGGATTTTCTGCCCGATGCATTAAAGATTCAGCTAACAGCGCCACATTTCCAACTGTCACCACTAACTCAGTTCCTTTTTCATTAGGATCTTACAGTGCTAATATTAGAGGTAATGTAACCAGTGATGGTGGAACTTCAATTACATCACGTGGACTTTGCTGGAATACAACAGGAAATCCGACAATCCTAAATAATAAAATTAGCGCCGGAGTTGGAGTTGGAGAATTTAACTGTACTATCACCGGTTTAATACCTGATTCTACGTATTATGTACGGGCGTTTGCCACCAATAGCGTTGGTACTGCTTATGGAGAGCAAGTTAGTTTTAAGACATTAAAAACTTCTGAACAAACGGTTACAGATATTGATGGAAATACATACCATTCTGTGAAAATCGGGACTCAAATCTGGATGGTTGAAAATCTGAAAACAACAAAATATTGCGATGGCAATTTGATACCAAATGTAACAGCTAATTACGATTGGGCAAATCTGATAACACCTGCATATTGCTGGTACAATAATGATATTCAGAATAAAGACTCTTATGGAGCAATGTACAATTGGTATGTTGTAAATTCCGGCAAATTATGTCCAAAAGGCTGGCACATACCTTCGAATGCTGAATGGTCAATTCTAACAGATTATCTTGGAGGTTTGTCAATCTCAGCAGCAAAACTCAGAGAAGAAAGCAATTTGCATTGGATTGCGTTTAATGATGCTACGAATGAGAGTGGATTTACTGCATTGCCTGGAGGTTACAGAAGGTACTACGACGGAGAATTCTTTAGTAAAGGAAGTAATTGTACATTCTGGAGTTCGGGTTCAAATAGTAATTCTGAGGCCTGGACAAGGGCAATGACACTTTATGACACGACTGATTTGCATGATGTACAGGTAATATCGAATAATAAAAATTATGGGATTTCTGTTCGTTGTATAAAAGATAATGATACGATCCCTACTCTATCTACTGACACTGTAACGGAAATTACAAATAATTCTGCAGTTTGTGGTGGAAATATAAGTTTTGATGGCGGCACATTAATTACAGCTCGTGGAATTTGCTGGAGTAACAATCCAAACCCAACAATATTAAATAATAAAGTAGAAGAAAACTCAGATAAAGTTACATTTATAAGTCTAATGACCGGCTTAATGGCAGATTCAAC
>JAQTOL010000471.1 GCA_028748945.1 Paludibacter sp. | reverse complement strand
TTCATCCATTTACCAGGTAAAGTATATCCCAAAGATATATTTTGTATGCGGAGATAGGAACCATCTTCAACATATCGATCACTAAATGCGTAGTCGTAGTTAGAGGTTTGTTGTCCCATAGCAATACGTGGCATGTCCCAATCTCCACCTGTAATTTGCACATTCCTGTAATCATTAGGTCCGTTTGGATCAATTAAAGACGTCTGAGCATACCGTGTTGCTTTTACAAATAAGTTTGAAATATTTCTTCTTGGATTTTCCAGAAAGCGACGAGAGTAGTTTATTACATCATTTCCGTAAGAACCTGACAAGAAAATTGTTAAGTCCCAGTTTTTATATGTAAATGTATTACCGATACCAAAGGTGAATTTAGGTTCTGGATTGCCGATGAAAGTACGGTCTTTTTCGTCAATGACACCATCGTGATTTTGGTCTTTGTAGATATAATCGCCTATCCACACACCGTTTTGTTCATCAATTGGTAGATCAAACATAACCGGTGTACGTTTGATATTACCATTAGCATCTTTGTAATAAAAGTCAGTGGCTTTTTCAAAACGTCCGATTATTTGATAACCATAGAATTGACCGATAGGTTGTCCTACCACAGTCTGGTTAATCACAGGGCTGTCGTTTACCCCATAGTTACTACTTTCAACTGTTCTCGAATCTGTTCCGGTTTGTGTATTAATAGACAATACTTTATTCCTGTTCAATGAAAAAACAAAGTTAGAACGCCATTGGAAATTTCCTTTTTCAATATTTACCGTATTTAGAGTCAACTCAATTCCCTGATTCTGTAACGAACCCAGATTTACCCAGGGACGTGCGCTCGATCCTGTACCTGATGTTCCTGCATAAACTGGAAGTGATGCCTGAAGTAATAAGTTGTTTGTTTTTTTGTAATAGACGTCAGCTATAAATTCGATCCGGTTTTTGAATAAGCTCAAATCCATACCGACATTACCTGAAGTTGTAGTTTCCCAGGTTAAGTTAGCATTTGGCGTATTACTTGCGATCAAACCGGTACCCCAATTTGTTATTGCCGTACCATAGGTCGCAATATACGCATAATTATCCGGAATATTCTGATTACCAACTTGTCCCCATCCTAAACGAAGTTTTAAATTACTAATGAGTGCATTATCTTTCAGAAATTCTTCGTTAGAAATTCTCCATGCCATGGCTGCCGATGGAAACCATCCCCAACGATTGTTTGGTGCAAATTTGGATGAACCGTCCCGGCGCAAAGTTGCTGTCAATAAATACCTGTCATTGTATGAATAGTATGCTCGTCCAAAATAAGAAGCAATAGAACTGGCGCCAGTATATCCGTTGTTTGCTGCTGTAGTAGCATCTCCCAACGTCAAATCGGTAGCACCATTGGTTGTATAGCCGGTACGGGATCCATAAAGATATTCCCATGCCGATTTCTGCATTTCCTGACCCAGCATGACATTTACATGGTGTATTCCGAAGGTTTTGGTATATGTCAAAATATTACGCCAACTCCAGAATTTATTATATTGTTTGGAAAATTCGCCCTGATTATTATCCATAAATTGTGTAGGTGAGAGATAATAAGTTGGTTGGAACCGGTAGGTGTTGGTTGTATTGTAATCGAACGAAAACTCAGTACGATAAGTTAAACCGGGAATAATCGTAGCTTCCGCGTAAGTGTTAGCTCGAATACCATACGATTCATTGTGATTATCAATCAACATAGCCATAGCCATCGGATTTGTAGGCATAAACTGTTCACTCGAGGCAGCAAAAGTCCCGTCTGCATTACGTACAGGGACATCTGGTGTTGTTCTTAAAGCTATTGAAACCAAAGATTGATCGGAAACAGTTAATTTTTGGAACGAATTGCTAAAAGCAAAACTGACGCCTGCTTTCAGATATTTTTTGACCTGTGCGTCGAAACTACCGCTCAAATTCAATCGTTTGAAACCTGAACCGGCGGCAATACCAGTCTGATCCAAGTAAGCAGCACCCAAAGCATAAGTAATCTTATCGCTTCCACCCGAAATAGAGAGGTTATGGTTTTGCATGAGAGCATTGTTAAACAATTCATCCTGCCAGTCCGTACCTTTTCCCAATAAATCGGGACGGACAAAATTGTTATTTGCCATTGAAATATTTAAGTTGGCTAAGGTGTTGCGGTGAATGGCATATTGTTGCAAGTTCAACATATCCAATTTTTTAGGCATCTGCTGTACACCCATATAACTGTTGTAATTAATGGTTGCTTCTCCTTTAATACCTCTTTTGGTAGTGATTATAATCACACCGTTGGAACCACGGGAACCGTAAATAGCCGTAGCAGAAGCATCTTTTAATACATCCATCGAAACAATATCCGCAGGATTGATAGATGCAAGAGCATTCGTATTCGTATTGTTCCCACTTGTCGCACCACCGTCGATAATGACACCATCTATTACATAAATAGGTTCAGTGGAAGCACTCAAAGAATTGACGCCACGAATTCTGATGGAAGTACTTGCACCCGGCATCCCTGAATTTTGCTGCACCTGAACTCCTGCCGCCCTACCTTGTAATACCTGATCGATTGATGTAGGTATTGACTTCGTAATAGCATCGGAATTCACTGAAACGACAGCACCTGTCAGATCGCTCTTTTTCATTGTACCATAACCAACAACGACAACCTCATTCAACAACCGGGTATTTTCTTTCAGAACGACATCTACTAAACTTTTCTGGTTAATGTTTACTTCAAGGGTTTCAAAACCAATATATGAGAAAATAAGTTTCCCTTTTGCCGAAACTTTAATCTCATATTTCCCATTCAAATCGGTTATGGTACCGTTTGTTGTTCCAGATTCCTTCACATTTACACCGGGCATAGACTCACCCTTGTTGTCTTTTACACTCCCTTTTACTATTACTGTTTGAGCCATGATCAAAACAGGAAACAATAATATTAAGCATAGAAAACTAATTTGTTTTTTTAAATTTGTGCTTTTCATACATAGATTATTAATTCATTGTTTAATATTTAAATTAATTT
>JAQTOL010000470.1 GCA_028748945.1 Paludibacter sp. | reverse complement strand
TGGAATTTTTTCAAACTTCTACAACCGGAAAATGCATTACTCCCAATTGTTAGAACAGAAGTAGGAATGTAGATTGAATCTAACTTATCACAATTATTAAATGCATAGTCACGAATTGAAGTGACTCCTGAAGGAATTAGTAGGGTTTTCAAATTATCGCATCCGCTGAAAACGCTTCCCGAATTATATGCATAAGCTGCAGTTGCAACAACAAGTCCTGTACAGTTTTGAAATGCACTATAATTGAGGGTCGTATTTGCAGGAATAACAATAGATGTAAGTCCGGTACATTCTGAAAAGGCCTGATAGCCTATCGAGCTAAGGGAATTAGGGAATTGAACAGATGTCAATCCTGTACAACCGTAGAATACATTATTGTTTATAATTGGTATCGATGAGGGGATTACAATGGTTTTCAGTCCACTACAACCTGAAAAGCAAGACTCGCCTATGGAAGTCAGTGTTGCAGGAATAGCGTTTAGGACAAGCGATGTACAAAATGAAAAAGCAGATTTACCTAAAGATAAAATTGAGTTTGGAAAATTTATTGACGCTAACTTTGTACAACCTGAAAATACACCCTCTTCAATACTTGTTAGCGCTGTTGGCAAGCTTACTGTACTCATATTACTGCAATTCTGAAATGAATAAACTCCCAGTTTTGTAACTGCGTTTGGTATTGTCAATGATTTTAATCCGGTGCAACCCGAAAAAGAATATGCTCCGATTGTCGTTACACTATCAGGAATAGAAATAGAATCAATTCCACTACAAGCGTAAAAAGCCCGATCGCCAATGCTTTTAACCGAAGCGGGTATTTTAATTGATGTTACTGATCCGAAATTACTACCGAAAGCATTGTTCTTAATTTCTGTAGTACCTTCGGGTATAATAATGTTTTTAATGTTTGTACAATAACTGAATATATTTCCACCGTAAGTGGAAGTTCCCGAGACTGCAGTGACAGTAATTAATCCTGTACAAGCCCTGAAAGCCTCATTCTCAATAGCAGTTGCTGTAGCAGGTAGCTCAATTGAAGTTAATGAACGACAATAAGCAAATCCCGTACTTTTAATGGTGACCAATGATTTGGGCAAGCTAACCGATTTCATTTTATTGCATTCCCAAAAGGCGCCATCTCCAATAGAAGTAACTCCTTCCGGTATCGTTATTGAATCCAGAGCTGTACAGTTATAAAAAGCCTGAGTTCCAATGGAAGTAATCGTTGATGGAAGAGTGATATTTGTCATACTGGTTAATTGGTAGAAAGCCAGATCCTTTATTTGAGTTACTCCTTCGGGTACTACTATGGTTGTAAGTTTTCCACAACCCATAAAAAAATCCCCACCATCATTTGTATAAGGTACAGTTGCTTTTACAAGATTATTGCAATTCCAAAAACAAGCTCCTCCGATTTTAGTAATGGTGGCAGGTAATTCTATCGAAGTAAGTCCACATATAGAAAATGCTGATGAACCTAATTCCGTAATAGTTTTAGGTAATTGTACTTCCGATAATGCAGTACAACCCAAAAATGCTGCCTGACCAATATATTTGAGATTAACGGGAGCAATAAAAGATTTTAAAGTTAGCTTCTTATATATTGCCCGGTCAGGCATGCTATCAAGCGGACTAATCATTCTTGCTTCGCTCAAATCCACCACCTGAATAACCGATAAACTATCGCGAATAAAAAATAAATCGGCAGAACTTAAGGTTCCAGTTACTTTTAAATTAGTAATGGTTTTATTCTCAGATGGTGTGAACGTTCCGTTTAAACCTCCGGCTGTTATATTTACGGTTTTAGTAAGCTGTGCTTGTCCAATAGTAAAAACGAATAAGCTAAGTAGCAGTAATAATGGTATTCTTTTTCTCATAATAATTTTTTGTTTCTTTAAAACCTTATCTTTTAGTTCGCCAAATATAGGATCGTCAATGTAAACCGATTAATATAAATGACATTATATATCTTGACTAATTTTATAGCTATTTTTTTATAATCTTCCGTTCCATTGAAAAGTCTTTTGTTACGATCTTGGCAATATAAATCCCTTCAGGTAATGTACTGATTGATATATATTCGTTGCCAATGACCTGCTTTGAAAACAAAACACTTCCATTCAAATTTGTTAGTGTCAGCATTCCTGATTCAGTCAATCCATCGATATGAAAACCTTCTTTCACAGGATTAGGATAAAAACATAACGAGTAAATATTTTGCGAGCTCAAACCTGTATTTGTCATTTCAATTATATTCTGGAAGGAATTCCAACCATTTGCCTGTTTATAGGCGTCTAAAGAACCTTCAGGTACATACAAAATACAATTACTCATATCTAAGTAATAAAAAGTCATAAAATCTGTATTTGCTAAGGGCGTAGTCTGGTAATTATATATAGAGTTCAAATTCCGACAGCTTGCAAAAACTTCGCCATCTGAAATAGACGTTAATGCAGGTGATAAATACAAGGTTTTTAGAGAATAACAATCTCTAAATAGACCTGATGACAGAACAGTCACAAGAGGTGGTACGGTAAATGAACGTAATCCATAACATCCTGCAAAAGCATATTCACCAATAGTCGTTATTGAGTTTGGAAGGTTTATGGATGTAAAACCGTTACATTTAGCAAAAGCATTACTTTCTATCGTTGTCACCGAAGAAGGTATATTTATCGCAAATAAACGGCTACAACCGTAAAATACACTTGTTTTGATTGAAGTTATAGAAGAAGGAAGTGTAACCATCATTAAACCTGAACAATTAGCAAATGCATTATTTTCAATGGAAGTATTAGCTGAAGTAAATTTTACATAAATCAAACCACTGCAATTTTCAAAAGCCCGTGTTCCAACTGAAGTGATCGTTGAAGGAAAAATTACCGATAATATGTTTTTCATTCCACTAAAAAAATTTGAAGGTATGGTATTGTATTGAATGGTTGTATTTTCCATGTCTAATATGCACAATGCCGGCATTGCTCGAATTTTAGACAGATCGGTCGAATTCATACTTCCAACAATAGTCAGTTTGTTT
>JAQTOL010000469.1 GCA_028748945.1 Paludibacter sp. | reverse complement strand
CGGATGATGTTACGCTTCTTTGGTGCGACGACAATTACGGTTATATGTCGCAACTCAGCAACAGGGCCGAACGGGAACGGAAAGGCGGCTCGGGAGTTTATTACCACATTTCGTATTGGGGTTGTCCGCACGATTATTTGTGGCTGAGCACCACTCAACCCTCGTTGATCTGGTATGAGATGCAGAAAGCATGGGCTTATGGTGCGCAAAAAATGTGGATACTGAATGTAGGCGACATTAAACCATCCGAATATCTCATCGAGTTTTACCTCGATATGGCATGGAATATCCACTCAATTCAATCCGACCGGATATCGGAACACCTGGAAAACTGGATGGGTAAAACATTTGGGGAAGAAAATGCTCCGGCACTTAAAAAAATAATGGACGAATATTACCGGCTTGCCTTCATTCGCAGGCCTGAATTTATGGGTTGGAGCCAAACAGAACCAACGACAAAAGTAAAACCGACCGATTTAAACTTTACTGAATTCGGAGATGAAATTGCCACCCGCCTGAAACAGTACGATAAGATTGAAAAACAAGCAGATTCCTTGGGTGCTAAAATTCCGTTGTCGTTGAAAAATGCTTATTTCGAATTGATTAAGTACCCGGTATCGGGTGCTGCCGAGATGAATAAAAAATGGTTGAACCATCAATATGCCAGTATTTTTGCTTCGTATCAATTACCCGAAACCCAAACTGCAAACAAAAAGAGCCTGCAGGCCTGGAATAAAATTCAGCAAATGACCACATGCTTCAACGACTCCATCGAAAATGGAAAATGGAAATTATATATGTCGGCTCAACCACGTAAATTACCGGTATTTGATAAACCTGAATTCGTTGAAATGACCCAACCAGCTCCATCCGGAACAATCTTTTGGCCTGAAGATTCGGATAATCCTGTAAAAAGTAGCGATACCGTAAGTCTGGTGTTGGATAATTGTACAAAAGGAATTTACTGTTTTAACAGCGACTCTTTCATTGTAAAGAAAAAGCCCGACTGGCTTTCGGTAAAACTAATTTCAACGAAAGAAGATTCCAACTTACCGGCGGATAAGTTGATTTTGCAATTAATTCCGGGAAAAATGAAAGGCAACAAAGACTCAGGCTTATTGACTTTAAACTCAGGAAAAAATAGTTATACATTGAAAATTAATGGATTTTTCGATGCAGATTTCACTCAGAAAAATCAATCAATTCGTCTTAATGCATCCGATTTTACGAACAATGTAGCGAAAAGTTCTGCACATTGGCAGGGATTGGAAGGATTGGGTTACAGTCGCTCGGCCATGGCATTACAGCCCTTCGATGCAAAACTGAATCCGGATATGACTCAAAATCCAACGTTGGAATATAAATTCAATATTGAAAGTGCTGATAGTGCTTTGATACGTCTTTACCTGCTTCCAATCCATCCGGCTGACAGTAAAAACCCTCTGCGGATTGCAGTTTCAATTGACGGAAGCACGCCAGGACTTTTCGATTTCAAAACCTTAGGCAGAAGTAATGGCTGGAAAGAAAACGTTTTGCGAAATCAGGCCATTGTAAAATTCCCCTGGAAATTTACAATTTCAGGCAAACATTCAATCCGTATTTTTGCAGTCGATCCGGATGTGGTAATCGATCAGTTGATGATTGATTTTAAACCGGACAGAAAATTTTATGGAGTCGGGGAATAAAATCAGCTTTCCCAAAGTTTAGAACTTTGGGAAAGTTGTGCATTGACTAAAGTTTTAGCTTATACGCCACCACTTTATTATCCAAAAAAGTCGGGATCAAAAGGAGTTTAAGAGTTGGAATATAGCCCAGATCGGCGGCATTAATCTTTAACGGCGATGTATCCATTAATTTTTCTACGCCTTTACCAACTTCGACAAGTTGAACATGTCCATTCCAGTCGGAAGTAACAAACTGTGTTGGAGAAACCTGCTCTATCCCATCCAGATAACCTACTTTCTCCACTAAAATCTTAAGAACTCTTGTTTTCTGATTGATGGAAATAAAATTACCTTTAGAACCCAGATACAACAAATCGCCCGAAGCAAAAATTCCGTTCATACCTTCCAACTGATTACTTTCAACAAAGACCTGAAGTGAATCCTTACCCACGTAAAATATACAATCTCCACTATCATCCGAAACATAAACACGACCGTTATCGGCAACACATACATCGTTCAAACTTTTCGATTTGGAATTCTTGTATGTTTTTAGCAGTTTTCCGGTTTTCAAATCAATTTCCAGTACCCGGTCTATGTCGGCCACATATAATTTTGTCTTCGTACAAGTAACACCTTTGGGTGCATTCAAGCCTTTGAACCATTCTTTTTCAATAAACTCACCTTTGGTATTGAGTTTTGAAATATATCCAAGCCCGTCTTTCACATCATGTTTACCTACAATATTCGAAACATAAATAATCCGGTCAGCCGGGTTATAATGCGAAGATTCCGGTACATTCAAACCTTCCGGAGTACTCCAGACTTTTTCGAGTTTAGAACTAACGAATGCTTTTTGTGCACTAAGACCCAAACTCATTGAGACAATCAGGATAGTTATTACTGTTGTTTTCATAAAATGCAAGTTAAAAGATTATTAATAAACAAGTTACTGACAAAGGACTTTTTATTTTGGATGAATAGAACCAATTTTTGACAAAAATACAATACTTTTGCTATTCAACAAGTTTGAACGAAAAATAAAGCGGATAAGTTCATTCATACATTGACTTTTCAAAAACAGATAATACCATGAAATATAAAAATCTATTTCTATTCTTGTTATTCAGCAATTTACTTTTTGCTCAAACCGAAACTGTCAAAATTACAGTGGATATTACAAAAGAAAAAGGAACAATGAAACCTATCTGGGCCTGGTTTGGGTACGACGAGCCCAACTATACCTACATGAAAGATGGCAGGAAATTACTTTCAGAAATTGCAGCGCTAAGTCCGGTTCCTGTTTTTGCTCGGGCTCATAATCTTATGAATACAGGCGATGGTACAGCTTCCCTAAAATGGGGTTCGACCAATATGTATACCGAAGACA
>JAQTOL010000468.1 GCA_028748945.1 Paludibacter sp. | reverse complement strand
CCTTCTACCGAAGTGCTTAGCGCCATACCACCCATAGCCACTTGTAGAATTTCCTGCACATCGCTGACCGTCATTCCATAACGTGCCATGTTTTCCCTGTTCAGTTTTATTTCCATATAAGGTGCACCAACAGCTCTATCGTAAAACACAGATGAAGATTTAACCGAAGGTACTTCTTTCAATGCTTTTTCAAATTGCATTCCGGCTTTTTCTATCGATTCCAAATCAGGACCATACACTTTCAATCCCATAGGGGCACGCATACCCGTTGAAAGCATTACTAATCGGGTTTCGATAGGTTGCAATTTCGGTGCTGAAGTCAAGCCTGGAATATCAGTCACTTTTACTATCTCTTTCCAAATGTCACCTGGTTTTCTTATTTGTTCCCTCCATTGACGGAAATACTCGCCTTTTGACGAAACAATCAAACTATCGGCTGGTACTGCTCGGAATGCTTCTTTTTCCGGATTAAACGTCTTTCCATTTATCAAGACGAATGCGCCGTTTTTATCCACTTTGAAACGTTCACGGTGTCCATCTTCATCCAGTATGTATTCAGGTCGGTAATTGATGGTATTTTCAAACATTTGAACCGGAGCAGGATCTAACGATGAATTCACACGCCCCCATTTACCAACTGCCACTTCCACTTCTGGAATGGAGGATAACCGTTTATCCAACGTTTCAATGTATTGCAAATTCTTTTCAATACTTGAATGCGGCATACTGGTTGGCATTAACAAATAAGAACCTTCATTCAGCGATGGCATAAACTCCTTACCCGTTCCCGGGAACGTTTTTGCCGGTGCTTCCCAACCTATCTTTTCAAAACCTTTAGCAACAATCCCGAATGTTTTATCAAATCCTTGCCAGGCCAGAAAACCAAACAGTAAAGTAAATGCCGGAAGTAGCATAAATTTCCATTTATGTTCTAATCCCCAACGAAGAATTGGTTCGTAGAAATGAACCATGGTCATCAACGCTGACAGAATAACAGCAACAATTCCCGCCACAAACAAGAAGTTTACAAACAAACTATTGTGAGCTCCTAACGGCAGCCATTCCATTGATAAATAATAGACAGCCACTAAAACTGTTATTCCGATATTGATATAGTTTGGAAATTCTTTTCGTTTCTCCGGCCAACGGTAATCAAGCAAATTATTGACTCCTACTGCGATCAAAGCTAAGGCTGGCCAAACCTGCCAAAAAACAATCACTGCAATTCCACCTACGATTAGACTACCATTAAAATAACGTCTGATTTTCTTTGTATCCATCCGTATGTCAAATATTATGTGTACCAAAGTAGGCAACACAATAATCCCGAGTAAAAATGCAGAAATTAACGCAAATGATTTGGTAAACGCTAACGGATGAAATAATTTACCTTCCGATGCCTCCATGGCAAACACGGGCAGGAAGCTTACAATTGTTGTTGCAATAGAAGTTACCACCGCAGCACGTACTTCAGTTGTTGCAAGGTAAATAAGGTTCATCAGTTCTTTTCCGCGCACTCCTTTATTCTCCGGCATTTCCAGATGTCGCAGAATATTTTCCACATCCACAATGCCTATGTCTACCATCACCCCAATAGCAATAGCAATACCGGACAAAGCAACGATATTGGCATCAACACCAAAGAAATGCATCAGAATAAAAGTCATTAGCACACCCAGCGGCAACAATCCGGCAACGATCACCGAAGCCCGTAGATTGAGTACCAGCACAATAATGACGATAATACTAATAAGAATTTCATGCGAAAGTGCCGATTCAAGGGTTCCAATGGTTTCCTTTATCAAACCGGTTCGGTCGTAAAAGGGTACAATCGTTACTTTTGAAATGCTGCCGTCTGGTAACGTTTTCTGTGGTAATCCGGCTTCAATTTCTTTGATTTTTCCTTTTACATTATTGATAACTTCCATCGGATTTGAACCGTATCGGGCTACCACCACGGCTCCCACAGCTTCACTTCCTGCTTTATCCAGTCCACCGCGACGGGTGGCAGGTCCAAACGAAGTTCTTGCTACATCTTTTATTCGTACTGGTACGTTGTTACGCACCGATATTACTGAATTATCAAGGTCGTCTAAATTTTTTACATAGCCCAAACCCCTGATAATATATTCCACATTATTCAGTTCCACAGTTTCAGCTCCGATATCCAGATTGCTTTTCCGCACAGCATTCATCACATCCATCACCGAAACCCCAAAAGCTTTCAATGCTTCAGGATTTACATCTACCTGATATTCTTTTATGAATCCACCTACCGAAGCAACTTCCGAAACTCCTTCAGCTGCCGACAAACTGTATTTTACGTAGAAATCCTGAATGGTGCGCAATTCTTGTGGATTCCAACCGCCATTCGGCTTGCCTGTTTTCGGGTCGCGTCCTTCGAGCGTGTACCAATAAATCTGCCCCAGAGCCGTTGCATCGGGTCCTAATGATGGTTGAACACCTTGCGGGAGAGTTCCGGCAGGTAATGAATTTAATTTTTCCAGAATTCGCGAACGGCTCCAGTAAAATTCCACATTATCTTTGAAAATAATATAGATAAACGACATACCAAACATCGAAGTGCTCCGAATCGTTTTTACCCCCGGAATGCCAAGTAATGCCGATGTAAGCGGATAACTAACCTGATCCTGAATATCCTTGGGCGAACGCCCCATCCATTCCGTAGAAACAATTTGTTGGTTGTCACCAATATCGGGAATAGCATCTACCGGAATTGGGTCACGTGGCAAAAAACTGGTTTTCCAATTAAAAGGGGCATACGCAATTCCCATTACCAAAAAAGCGATGAGGAAAATAAACGTAATAAGCCTATGATAGAGAAAATAATGAACAAGTTTATTAAACATAATTCTAATGTGCTAATTGATTAATATATAAATGTTTGTACAATTGGCAATTAATTACATATTCATCATGCCGCAGCCTTTCATCTTCATAGCCTTTTTCTTTGTACCTTTTTTCACCAATTCCATACCACATGTTGGGCATTTACCGGGTTTATCCGAAATCACTTCTGGATGCATAGGGCAAGTATATTC
>JAQTOL010000467.1 GCA_028748945.1 Paludibacter sp. | reverse complement strand
TCTTATTGCAAAGGGTGAAGGTCTCGGTGGTGGAGATAAAATTTTGCATGATCATATTTTCAAAGCAATCAGGCAGACCCGTTTAAACAGGCAGCTGGCGTGCGTGACGGAGCATTTGCTATACTAATCGGTATTGCTGCCCGTAAAAGTTGTGATTCCGGAAAACCAATAAAAATAGCTGATTTGACAGATTTGGTTCCAAGGGTCAAAAAAATATAGCTTTTTAGTATTATATTTATATTATGTATTGACAGTAAATAGTTTACATTAAGTCTATTTACTGTCATTTTTTTTAATAGAAACTGTCAAAAAATTGTATAATTGATTTAGTATACAGGTATATCTGGTTTTGTTTTCAAATTCAGATACTAGATTTTTAAAGTATAAATGTTCATTTTCTTAAGACTATATTTTGTGTTAAGATATTATTAAAACCTTAGAAGATAAAATTATATGCGAAAAATCACTATTTTTTTGTTCCTCATTTTATTTGCATGTTTTCTTTCTGCACAAATAAATGAAACTTTTGAAACAGGTTTACCACCTTCAGCTCCAGCATCAGAAACAACTGCAATGCTAAGCACCGGAGTTTGGAAATTAAACGGGACTTTTGGAAAATCGGATAACGGAAGTAACAGATTGGCAATGAATACAGCAGGTTACGCTATCACACCGCCTATTGATAAACCTTTGTCGCTAAGTTTTAATCATCGCGGGAGCGGAAGCGGGAAAGTACTGACAGTTGAAAAATCTATCGACAACGGTTCGAACTGGACAACGATTGGTACAGCAACAGTAAGTTCATCTTCAACTTACGGATCCAGTAATATGTCGGTGGGAGAAGCAGGAACCAGAGGCGTTCTAATTCGCTTTAGCTGTGGTTTGGCCACTATTTATATCGATAATGTAGAAATAACTGTTTCAACAATGGGAGATGAACCAACGACACAGGCTTCTATTTCTGCCAGTGAAGTAACCGGTTCAACTATGAAAATAAATTTCACAAAAGGAAGTGGTGACGGTCGTTTATTAGTCTATTCAAAAGGAACTCCCGTAACATGGACACCAACAGATGGAACTGCATATCTGAATTTGCCAAAATCGTTGGATACAAATCTTACCGGAGCTTATTCAGGGAATAATGATAATGTGCTAATAAACGGTCTCGAAGCCGGTGAAACCTATTATTTTGCCGTTTTTGAATACAAGGGATCGAATGAGAATACGAATTATTTAACATCAACTGTCGGTCAGACGAATCAAAAAACATCTGAAGTTTCCAGTATCACAATAAATCCGTCTTCAATCAATTTTGGATCAGTAAAAACGGGAACAATTTCCAAAAGAAGTTTTACGGTTTCGGCGAAATACCTCACACCAGCTGATGGTAATATATTGGTTGGAAGCATAACACTGGAAGCTTCTTCCAATTTTCTTATTTCAACGTCATCATCGAGTGGTTTCAGTTCATCAATTAATTTGCACTACACAGCAAACTCCTTGGAAACTGATACTATTTATGTTCAGTTCATGCCAACTGATTTACAATTACACAGTTATAATTTAACTTTAATAGGTGGTGGTGCCTCAGCACAATTGCAATTACTTGGAACCGGTTCCAATACCGATGCTAAAGTATATTACATAGCTCCAACCGGAAATGATAACAACGAAGGGACATTCGATTCTCCTTGGTACAATATTCAAAAAGCGGTGGATGCAATGTTACCGGGCGATACAGTAATTTGTCGTGGCGGTACCTATTTTCCTACTATGATGAAAGATGGGACTAAAACAACCGTTCGTCTGACTGCTTTGGGAACAAATGATAAACACTTCACTATTAAAAATTATCCGGGAGAATTTCCAATTTTCAATTTTAAAGATCAACCGAAGAAAGTTAGTGTTCGTGGTTTTCAGTTGGATGGAAATTACTGGCATATTTTTGGTATTCATATTACACAAGCCGGTGACAACGGAATAAAACTCGAAGGAAATTACAATAAAGTGGAACGAGTAACCTTCAGTTATAACGATGACACCGGAATTCAGCTTGGTTTTGGTCATATTTTTTCCGATACTCATCCAGGAATTTCGTCTAACAATGGAACATATTGTTCTTACAACGACATTGTAGATTGTGATTCATATCTCAATTGCGATGCTGATAATTTTGGTAGCGATGCAGACGGATTTGCCTGCAAAATGCACAATGGAAAAGGGAATCGTTTTATTCGTTGTCGTGCCTGGGATAATGCCGATGATGCCTGGGATTTGTATGAAACCGATTATTCTGTTCAATTAATTGATTGTTGGGCCTGGGGTTCGGGACGTGCGGAAAACTTTACCTGGGTGGATGCAATAGGTTCGTTTCAGGGTAATGGCAATGGAATTAAAATGGGAGGAAATGGTACCGGTGGCTCATCAGAAGGAATTCATGAAGCCTGGAACTGTGTAGCATTCAATTGCAATATAACCGGCTCGGTAAAAGGTTTTGACCAAAACAGTCATGGAGGAGGAGAGAAGTTAGTAAACTGTCTGGCCTTCGGTTGCGGTTACGATTTTATGTTCGAGAAATCGTCAACCAATTGCGAATACTATAACAATGTTTGTTTCGGTAATATCGAAATTGCAGGTGGATTAAACAGCAATAACGCCATGTTATCTACAACTGATAAAGCCTGGACCAACGTCATCCGTGGTTTTGGAGCTTCCGATTATGTCAGTTTAAGTGAAGACGATGCCAAAGCACCCCGTGGTGCTGATGGCAGTTTACCTGCAAAATTTGCCCGGCTTAAAACCGGAAGTGTTTTGGTTGATAAAGGATTACCTTATAACATGCCTTATACAACAGAGTTCCCGTTTTTAGCTCAACCAATTTATGGTACAGCCAGGGATTTGGGTCCGTTTGAATTACAGGAAGGTGACATTAATTCCGGTTTGCAGGTTATTCTAAATATGAATGCAAAATTGAATCTTTCAGTTTTGCCAAACCCATGTAAAACGGAAGCCGTAGTGAAGTTCAGTACGGAAAATTCGAGTCGGGCAGTGATTAATATTTGC
>JAQTOL010000466.1 GCA_028748945.1 Paludibacter sp. | reverse complement strand
CAATACCAGCATATCGGAGAAATCAACCACAGCACTTAAACTTAATACAGATCCCAATGCAGTAATTATTATAAAGAGAATTTGGTATAAGCGTGTGGCATAAATCCTGTTGCCAAAATGTCTTTCGCAAAAATCACCGACTAAAAAATCAAAACTCTTTACACTATAGTACGACCATGAAATAATGGTTGTATAAGCAAATAAAAAAATGGTTGGCAATAATAAATAAGGAAACCAGGGTGAAATAGTTGCAAAAGCAGCCGAGGTTAATTGGGTTCCGGCTAAATTATCAGGATTAGTATAAAATCCCGTGAAAATAAGGACTAAAGCAGTCATGGTACATATCACAACTGTATCAATAAAGGGCTCAAGAAGTGAAACATATCCTTCTGTAACAGGGTGTTGAGTCTTGACGGTAGAGTGGGCGATAGCTGCCGAACCTATTCCAGCTTCGTTTGAAAATGCAGCACGCCTGAAACCCATTATCATTACTCCCACGAAACCACCTTTGGCGGCATCGGCTGAAAAAGCTCCGTTTATTATTAAACTAAAAGCTTCTCCTACACGATTATAGTGGATTCCAATTACCACAAGACAAGACAAAATATAAAAAATTGCCATCAATGGAAATAATTTATCATTTACTCGGGCAATTCCTTTTATACCACCGATTATTACAATTCCGACTAATACCGCGATGATTATTCCGATAAGAAACTGATAGTTTACCAGGGTCGGGAATGTTGCAACAGTTTGCGCAACGACCTGATTCGATTGAAACATATTGCCAATACCCATTGCCCCAAATGAAGCCAGAACGGCGAATAATACGGCTAATGTTTTACCGGTTCGTTTCCAGCCTTTTTTAGCAAAACCATCTCGCAGATAATACATTGGGCCTCCCGAAACTGTGCCATCAGGGTTTATTTTCCGATATTTGACACCTAAGGTACATTCTGTAAATTTTGTAGACATGCCCAGCAATCCGGCAACAATCATCCAGAATGTAGCACCCGGGCCTCCAATTGAAATGGCTATAGCAACGCCTGCAATATTTCCAAGTCCAACGGTCGATGCACAGGCTGTAGAAATAGCCTGAAAATGAGATATTTCTCCTTCATGACCATCTTTGTCGAATACGCCAAATACAAGTTGAACAGCATGTTTTAATCCCCGCAGATTTATAAACCGGAAATAAATGGTGAAGAAAACTGCACCGAAAATCAACCATACAATAATAAACGGAACTTTTGTCCCGAACACAAATCCCATGGCCTGAAACGGATCCCAAAACAATATCCGATCCATGAACGCTAACAAGGGTTTGAATAGACTATTCATTGAATCGGATAAACTGTTGGTAGAGCTTTGCGCCCAAACCGGAATTGTAAGAAAAGAAAGCAGGCTAAATATAAATGTTTTCTTCATTCTGAAATAATTATTGCCTATAACTCATACTTTTACAACTGAATATAGGTAATGTAACTATATTTCTTTTGAATATTACAAATTAAAATAGCACAGGTAAGTAAATGAAATTTCGGATTTCAGTAGCTCATTACTTTTTTGCTTTTTTCTCTCTTTTTTCCGCTTTTTTCTCCTTTGCTGTTTTCAAAGGTTCTTTCTTTTCGGCTTTTTTCGTGTCTAAACTTTTTGACATAATGGTAGTTTTTAGTAATTTGTAAAATAATTGTTAAGGGTTGCTTGTTCACAAATAAATAATCGGTACTATAAAATAGTTATTGATTATAACCGGTTGAACTTTTATTTAAACGAAATCTTGTACTTAATTTGAAGAGTACAAATCTACAAATATATCTGAAATCCGTACCTTTTTTCAACAGTATTTTTATAGTAAATCAGATAATACTTGAAACTTTAAAAGTTTCAGCCCGGTGTTCATAAAAATAATTGTGAAGTAATAATTTTAAATCCGTTTTATATTTGCTCCCAACGCATTCAGCCGTTTATCAATATCCTGATAACCACGGTCTATTTGGTCAATATTATGAATGGTACTGGTCCCTTCAGCACAAAGGGCAGCTATAAGTAATGCTATTCCTGCACGTATATCGGGTGAGCTCATGGTTGAAGCACGTAAGTGAAGTTGATTTCCCTGGCCAATGACAGTGGCACGATGTGGATCGCAAAGAATGATTTGAGCTCCCATATCGATCAGCTTATCTACAAAAAACAAACGACTTTCAAACATCTTTTGGTGAATAAGTACACTTCCTTTTGCTTTAGCCGCTACAACCAGCAAAACACTGAGCAGGTCGGGAGTAAGACCCGGCCAGGGTGCATCGGCAATGGTCATAATAGAACCGTCTATAAATGATTCGATGGTGTACGAATCTTGTTGTGGAATATATATGTCGTCACCAATCTGGTCCAGCTGAATTCCCAACCGGCGGAAACTATCGGGGATCATACCCAACTCATCCCAGGCTACATTTTTTATTGTAATTTCGGAAGAAGTCATAGCTGCCATTCCTATAAAACTGCCTACTTCAATCATATCCGGGAGAATACGATGGTAGCATCCATTCAGGTTTTTTACACCTTCAATAGTCAGCAAATTGGATCCAACGCCCGAAATTTTTGCTCCCATAACATTCAACATCCGGCAGAGTTGCTGCACATAAGGTTCACAGGCTGCATTATAAATTGTCGTGGTTCCTTCGGCTAAGACTGCGGCCATAACTATATTGGCAGTTCCGGTTACAGAAGCTTCGTCCAGCAGCATATAACATCCGGTCAGTTTTTTTGCTTCAATTTCATACCGTTTTAAACCGGCATCGTAATGAAAATCAGCACCAAGTTTCTGTATTCCGACAAAATGAGTATCCAGGCGTCGCCGACCGATTTTATCACCTCCCGGTTTCGGGATGATGGCTTTTCCAAACCGGGCTACCAGTGGACCGACTATCATTACCGAACCGCGTAGTGAAGCACTTTTTCGATAAAAATCGTCCGTTTGAAGGTAATCCATGTTGATATCTTTGGCATTAAACATATAGCTGTTATGGCTTTCATGTTTCACCACAACACCCATATCAGCTAAAAGA
>JAQTOL010000465.1 GCA_028748945.1 Paludibacter sp. | reverse complement strand
TAAGCGGTAATCGAGGTCACAATCGTTACATATTTTCAATGCATGAAACAGAAAGTCAACCGGACAAAGTTGTGCCTGTAATTTATAACGATCGCCTATTCCGGCTCCGACTTCCAGTAAATCTACTGTGAGTGGATCCTTGCTTACTAAAACATCACGTAAGTGGGAGCTGAGTCCGGTAATGAAGTGATGTCCATCAAAACCTTTATTGAGGATATCATTAAAAATAAGTAATGACCGGCTGACATTCGCTTTTAAAAATTCTTCAACCAAACGGAAATAATATTCATAATCAAGTACATTCAGATTTTCAATTACACTCTCATAGCTTATGGTATTTCCACAAAAACTCACCAGTTGATCGAAAATTGACAAAGCGTCACGCATTCCGCCATCACTCTTTTGAGCCACTACATTCAATCCGTTTACATCGACAGTTACTCCTTCCTTTTCGGCAACCATTTGCAAATGTTTTACCGTATCAGCTACTGTAATCCGGTTGAAATCGTAAATCTGACAGCGGGAGAGTATGGTAGGAATAATTTTATGTTTCTCCGTGGTAGCCAGAATAAAGATGGCATGAGCAGGAGGTTCCTCGAGAGTTTTAAGAAAAGCATTAAAAGCCCCGGGAGAAAGCATGTGTACCTCGTCAATAATATAGACGCTGTATTTGCCAATCTGTGGCGGAATACGAACCTGATCAATCAGAGAGCGAATATCATCCACTCCGTTGTTGGAGGCGGCATCGAGCTCATGTATATTATAGGAACGTTGTTCGTTGAATGAAACGCAGGATTCACATTGATTGCAGGCTTCAAATTCCGGTGTAAGATGTTCACAATTTATTGTTTTGGCAAAAATACGTGCACAGGTTGTTTTTCCCACACCGCGTGGACCACAAAATAAATATGCATGAGCCAAATGATTGCTTTTAATTGCATTTTTAAGCGTGGTGGTCAATGCTGTTTGTCCTACAACAGAGTTAAATGTGGAGGGTCTGTATTTGCGTGCCGAAACGATGAAATTATCCATAAAACGAAATCTTTTTCTGCTTTTGTCTGCAAATATACTGAAAAAAAACGTACCCTTCATCAAAAAAAAAGTTTTCTCAAAAAAAAAGAAGGTTCATAAAAAATGCCTACCTTTGTCTTCTTAATATCTGTTTTGAACTTAGTAAAGATTCTTTGTTTTAACGTTCAAATTTTCAAATTTTCAAATTGTTTAATATGTCATTTTTGGGAATAACAGGAAAAAAAATCAGGTCGATACTTTTGAATAAGTATCTGATTGTATTTCTGTGCTTCACTATTTTCGTCGTTTTTTTCGACAATCATAATCTGATTCAACGTTGGCATTCTTACCAAAATATCAATCGGTTGGAAAGTGAGTTGAAATTTTATCAGGACGAGATTGATGCGACAAAGCGGAAAAAGAATGAATTGCAGTCAAACAAGGAAAATCTTGAGAAATTTGCCCGCGAACATTATTATATGAGAAAGAAAACCGAAGATATTTTTATAATTAAAGAATGATAAAAAAACAACTCACTCAAATATTTTTTATTGTTGGCGGGACACTCTCTTTTGCAGGTGCTGTCGCTCAACTTTTCGAATATTCTCTTGCTCCATACATTTTTTCGTTGGGATCGGCATTTCTTATTTACATTCAGTTGAGGAACGCACTGGATAACAATAATGTTGATACGCGCCAAAAGCGCTTAGCCCGGATTGGTTTTTTTACCAGTTTGTTGCTGGCACTGGCTGCCTATTTTATGTTCACTTCTTCCAATTTGTGGGTTGTAGCCGTATTGATTTATGCACTATCAACTCTTACTCTTTCGTTTCGCGGTAACTAAGCAGTCGGAGTACGACTTAAAGTCGTGCCCCGACCAGGGAATAAAAAATGCAACACTCAATAAAGAATGTTGCATTTTTGTTTATCCAGCACTGTAGTTATCTATTTTTTTGCACAACGTTCGTTCAAAATTTTTGTAACTTCTGCCGTGATGTTATATTCTTTTGCAGCGTATAAAATGTTATCACTCGAAGTATTGCTGATAATCATTTGATATCTGTTATCCTTGTTGTATTCTTTGATAAACTTAGTGATCGTGTCGCGGAGTTGTTCACTCATTTTTTGTTGAATTTGTCCCAATTGCTGACTTAGCTTCGCATCCAAAGCCTGCAGGTCCTGTTGTTTTTTCTGTAAACGACCTTGTTCCTGTTCGGCACGTTCGCGGCTTAAAAAAGCATTGTTATCCAGTTTCCGTTGAAATTCTCCCATCTCGGTTTGAAGTTCACGGGCCTTTGTATTGACCGTTAAACGGGAATCTTCTTGTTTTTTAATTAATAACTCGTTTGCATCTTTAGCAAATTGATAATTCAATAACAGCGAGTCGATATTAATATAGGCAATCGGTAATTTGCCGGTAGTAACAACTCCCTCTTTGGTTATTACCTGTTTGTTGGACGACGTGGATTTAATGTTCAACACCAGAACAAAAAGAATAATAACTGCAACCGCTAAAATGGCGTTAATAATGAGAGACAAATTTTTCATTAGGCTTTTTCTATTAATAATTATCGGTAATATCTTTTACTAAATCGGACATTTTTATTCCTTTGCTTTGTTGCGCTTCACGATCCTGTGTTGTGGCACAATTGATTCCTTTATCACGTAAGGCTTTGATGCCTCCTATATGAATATTGGGAAATCTGCCTCCTTTGACAAAGAAGACTCTTAATCCCAATAATAATACGGATATAAGTAATATAATGGATGATATAAGTACAGTGTAAAGCATTTCAAGAGAGTTTATTATATTGCATTTTTTAGAACCGGTATTCAAATTCTTAAGTATCTTTCAATAAATGTGACTGCAAAGATAATTTTTTTAGAACATAAAGATTCCAAGCCCTATGATTTTTTAGAAAAATGAATATTTCATTGTGTTTTTTAAGTAATCAAAAGGCGAATCGCCCCGTTTTTGTTTATATTAACATAGAAAATGCCAAAAAAAAACCGAATTGAATGTATCCAATTCGGTTTTCAGTTAATTCTAAGTGATT
>JAQTOL010000464.1 GCA_028748945.1 Paludibacter sp. | reverse complement strand
AAGTTTTCCCGGATCTTTGAATAATTTTTCAATTTTTCCGTAGTATTTTCCATTGGTTGCTTTGAAAACAAACACAATAGATTTAACACTACCATCTTTATCATCGATGGTTTTCCATTTTCCAACAATTTTATTCAACTGGGCCGATCCTGAAATACCGAATGCAATCAGAAGTGCGAATGTGAAAATAACTTTTTTCATGTTGTATTAGTTTATAATTTGACACAAAGATATTAATTATTTGCACAATGACAAGAGACGTGTGCAGATATTTTAAAAAAAACAGAATAATAAGAAATTTAAAAAATCGGGTAAGGTTATTTTGCTCTATTTTTCATACTTTTGTAAATAAAAAATATAAACATGAGGACCAGTATTATTACCGACATAATCGAGATGAAAAGCATTATAAATCAGTGCAATATTTGCTTTGTAGGTATTATTGAGGCCGATGGGACACCCTATGTAATACCCATGAATTTTGGTTATTCCGAAGGAGACATCATTTTGCACTCGGGCCCGGAAGGCAAACATCTAAGATTATTGACACTGAATAACAGGGTTTGTGTGACCTTTTGTACCGATGGAAAATTAGTTTATCAACATCCCGATGTTGCCTGCAGTTACAGTATGCTTTCGAAAAGTGTGGTATGTAAAGGCTCGGTATCCTTTATCGAAGATTTGGACGAAAAGGTAAAAACATTAAACTCGATGATGATCAAATTTTCAACACGGACGTTTAAATATTCAACTCCCGCATTGGCAAATGTAAAAGTCTGGCGCGTGACTATCGATGAAATGACAGCCAAAGCATTTGGACAGAATTTCAAATAACTCACTGAAAAAGTCCGTAATAAAATTTTATTTAATATAGATCCTGTTCTGTAAGAGATTATCAAAATAACTACTATCACAAATCTGCGTAACATTTACAGGTTGATTTGTAATTCTTCCGTTTTTCAAACAGATTACAACTATATATGTTTTATCAATACGAACCTTGATGCAAAAGAAAATGGTATGACTTTTATTCAGTTAGCATTTTTGGCACAGCTATTGAAATAATAGAATATCGTTGGATCGATGAAATGCTAAATGAGTCAACATAAACATTTTATTATTTAATGATTTCCAAACTAAAATACTATTTTACGCATTTACGCCATAATGGCAGCAAAAATACACTTAACTATGAGTAATCCTTTTGATAATTTATTTTCTGAAAACATGCTTGGATCATCGGATATTTTTCCAATCATTTCGCTCGACGAACGATCGTCGGAATTGAATATGAATTCCGGGGATGTACTTCCCATTCTTCCCCTGCGGAACATGGTACTTTACCCCGGAGTACTGCTTCCTGTTTCGGTAGCCCGGTCAAAATCATTGAAGCTGGTTCGGGCAGCAAACGAAAATGAATTGTTGATTGGTGTTTGTTCACAAATTGATAAAAAACTGGATGACCCGAATATCGATGAACTTTTTCCTATGGGAACAGTAGCTCAGGTAGTTCGGATCCTTGAAATGCCGGACAACACCACAACAGTTATTCTGGAAGGAAAACGTCGTTTTCATTTGGGAGAGGTGGAGTCGCTTAAACCTTATATGAAGGCAAAAGTAAATCTGGTGGAAGATATTTTGCCTGATGTAAACGATGGTTCATTTCTGGCGTTGGTATCATCAATCAAAGATTTAGCCATAAATATAATCAATGATTCTGGCGCCATGTCACCCGAAATGGCTTTTGCCATCCGGAATATCGAAAACCCAGTTTTTCTGATTAATTATGTCTGTGTTAACTTCGGATTAAATGTCAAAGAAAAACAACGCCTGTTGGAGATTGATGAAATCATGGATCGTGGCTATCAATTGCTGGAACTTTTAAACAAAGAATCGCAATTGCTGGAAATAAAAATGTCCATCCAGAACAAGGCAAAAGAAGGAATTGATCAGCAACAAAGAGAGTATTTTCTGCAGCAACAAATGAAAACCATTCAAAACGAGTTGGGTGGAAACTCGCCTGAAATGGATGTTGCTGATTTCAGAGAACGAATTAAAAATAAAAAATGGAACGAAGCGACAGCAAAAGTTTTTGACAAAGAGATGAAAAAACTGGAGCGTATGAGCCAACATTCACCCGATTATACTACCCAGCTCAATTATATTGAGACTATGATTGATTTGCCCTGGAACGAATTTACCAAAGACAATTTTAATCTGAAAAATGCCAAGAAAGTGCTCGATAATGATCATTTTGGCATGGAAACGGTAAAAGACCGTATTCTGGAACATCTGGCGGTACTTAAACTAAAAGGTGATATGAAATCGCCCATCATTTGTTTATACGGCCCTCCGGGAGTCGGCAAAACTTCACTGGGTAAATCAATTGCCACAGCTCTGAACCGTAAATATGTAAGGATTTCGCTGGGAGGATTACATGACGAAGCCGAAATACGCGGACACCGCCGGACTTATATTGGCGCTTTACCGGGCAGGATTATGCAAAACATTCAAAAAGCGGAATCATCAAATCCGGTGTTCGTTCTCGATGAAATTGATAAAATAACAACCGATTATAAAGGTGACCCATCTTCAGCATTACTTGAAGTGCTCGATCCGGAACAGAACGGAGCTTTTCATGACAATTTTCTGGACGTAGACTTTGATTTATCGAAAGTACTCTTCATTGCTACAGCCAATAACCTCAGTACCATTCCCCGTCCCCTACTCGACCGAATGGAATTGATAGAAGTAAGCGGATATACACAGGAAGAAAAACTGGAAATTGCCAAACGACATTTGATTTCAAAAGAACTGGAAAACCACGGATTAAAAGATTCGGACTTTGTACTGACAAAACCTGTATTAAACAAGTTGATTGAATCTTATACCCGTGAATCGGGCGTACGGGAACTAAGCCGGCAATTGGCCGGATTGATGCGGAAAGTCGCAAAACGGGTTGCAACAGACGAAAAATACAATATTGAACTGACCGAGGATGACCTGAAAACCTATCTGGGTGCTTCCCGTTATAGCCGCGATAAATATCAGGGCAATGAATACGCAGG
>JAQTOL010000463.1 GCA_028748945.1 Paludibacter sp. | reverse complement strand
TCTATTTCCTGTATTGGTGACGGGTACCGTTAGTTTTACTGTTTCATTGGATTTGATTTCTGCTTTATCAACAGAAGCATTTCCAATTTTGAAAGTTGTGTAACTCAACACGAAACCAAATGGAAATAGAGAATCAGACATGAATCGGTACGTGCGCCCCTTCATGGAATAATCTTCAAAATCAGGTAGTTGTCTCAGGTTCTTGTAAAAAGTAACAGGTAATTTTCCCGATGGATTATAATCTCCAAAAAGCACATCAGCAACCGCTTGTCCACCCGATTCACCGGCATACCAGGCTTGTAGAATGGCATCACAACTTTCAGTTTCTGGAACCATAGCAATGGCCGAACCTGAACAGTTTACGAAGATAACCTTTTTTCCGGATTGTTTCAAAGCATTTAAACATTTACGTTGCACAGCCGGAAGTTCTATATCGGTTCGGTCACCACCCTTGAATCCGGGAAATGAAACCGGCATTTCTTCGCCTTCCAATAATGATGAAAGACCACCAACAAATACGACTACATCAGTTCCCTTAAGTTTCTTAATAAGATCTGTAAAATCAACATCAACTTCTTTTCCAAAATTAAATTCGATATTAGCCTCCCAATTGTTTAATTGTGCATAGCGAATCTCAATTTTATATTTTTTCCCGTTTTCAACCTTAAATGGAATTCGTGAAGGTAGCGTTCTCCAGTTATTATATTTAGCAAGAGATTTTCCATCCACTAGCAATTCAAAATATCCGGTAGCACCACACTTGAACACAATTTCTTCACTCTTTGATGCTGTGAATTCTGTTTCATACTTACCCGAAAATCCTTCGAGGCGTACTCCGGTAGCAAACTCGTGTTGGCCGGCAGTGGTTAATTTTATCGGATTTACAATCTGTTGAGTTGCAACAATATCGCCGGTTAAGTCTTTATTATTCCAATAACTAACTTTAAACCCTTTTTTCCCATCAATTGAACATTGAGAAAAATAACTTTCGGTTACTTTATCCTCCACCAAATCACATCCTTTCTCATATACGACTTTATTGGCTGAAAGTTTGGAGGCAATACCATCGAGAATTGTAATTGTACTTACCGGTGTCCCATTATAATTTCCCCATAACACAGGTTTATCATTCGCATTAGGACCAACTACTGCTATTTTTTTTGATCTTGTCAGGGGAAGTATATTATTTTTATTCTGAAGTAGAGTCATTGACTCTCTTGCCATATCCAAAGCGAGTTTCCTGTGCTCATCATTATTTACAACCGACATGGGAATTTTAGACCATGGTACCAGAGCATCCTCATCCATTTCTCCCAAATCGAAACGACCAATCAATACCCGTTTCAGATGCTTGTTTATTTCGTCTTCCGTTATTAAGCCTTTTTCAACGGCCTCTGGCAACTGCTTATAAATATGATTATTCCATTGGCATTCTACATCAGTACCTGCCCAGACAGCCTTGGATGCCGCATGAAGAGCATCAGATGATACTTTGTGGCTGGTATAAAAATCGGATACAGCACCACAATCGGAAACGACAAGGTATTTAAAACCCCACTCATCTCTCAAAATTCGTTGAAGCAATTGAGTACTTCCACAACAAGGTTCATCATCCAATCGCTGATAAGCGCACATTACCTCACGAACATCGGCATCCTGAACCAACGATTTGAACGCGGGAAGATAAGTCTCCCACAAATCACGCGGATCAAGGTTATTAACATTGAGAATATGACGACTCCATTCGGGACCTGAGTGAACGGCAAAGTGCTTGGCACATGCCAGCAGTTTTTTATATTTCGAATCGGCAGGTCCTTGCAAACCTTTTACAACCGAAACACCCATACGTGAAGTCAGATAAGGATCTTCTCCGTAGGTTTCCTGACCACGTCCCCATCGGGGATCACGAAAAATATTGACATTCGGAGTCCAAACCGAAAGGCTCAGAAATCGTTTATTTTCCTGTCCCTTTTGAGATGCTTCATTATATTTGGCTCGTGTTTCGTCCGAAACTGCATTGAAAATACGAAAGACTAAGACATCATCGAATGAGGCAGCCATACCAACCGGTTCAGGAGAAACTGTAACATTACTGTTATTGGCGAGACCATGCAAAGCTTCACTCCACCAGTTGAATTTTTTGATGCCTAAGTGCGGAATAGCTTCCGATACATCACACATCAAGGTGGCTTTTTCGCTCAAAGACATACGGGATATTAAGTCATTTGCGCGTTCTTCAGAACTTAAATTCGGATCTTGATATGGAAGTTGCTGACTCCGGGTAATTGCAGTAGTACTGAAAAATACAATTAAAAAAATATATCTTTTTATCATTTTAAATTATTTTTATTTAATCTAATCTTTATGTGCGAATTTAAGAAAATATATTTTCGATTTTTTTTTGTCAATTATAAAAACAAAACCTTCAGAAAATACATTTTATGGTTTAAAAAAAATGAATTTTTAAACTAACCACAACTTGTAAAATTATTTAAAAAGCATCGTTGCAAACTGATTCAACGATCGTCTCCATGTTAGCCATTCGTGCGAGGTTCCCGGTGATTCGAAATAAACATGTTTGATTCCTGCTTTTTCCAATTCTTTGTGAAAATTATTCACCGTCTGATACATATTGGCAGGTTCAGCAGTACCTGTACTTAAATACATTAGCTTCATTTTTTGATTGAAAGCGTTTACATCAGACCAAATGCCATCGTACATTTTAGAAAAATCTTCAGCTTGTTGTATAAAGCCTGCACCGCTAAATCCACCTACGTATGCAAATTTATCAAGATTCGACAGTACTATCTGGAACGACTGGAAACCTCCCATTGAAAGACCTGCCATAGCGCGATGATCGCGATCGGGAATTGTACGAAACTGTTTGTCGATAGTTGGAATAATTTCTTTGATGAAAACATTTTCCAATGCTTTATTATTGAAAATACGTTTAAAACCCTGATTCCCCTGAGATTTTGGTGCAGTGGGATCAACAGCATAACCTCTGTCCATCACTATTAGCATAGGAACAGCTTTGCCATCTGCAATCAGGTTATCTAAAATGAGATCAACT
>JAQTOL010000462.1 GCA_028748945.1 Paludibacter sp. | reverse complement strand
TGTTTATTTTTCCGGTCAGCAGACTTTCAGTGAATAAAAGTTATGGCATTACCTTAATACTCCAAATATCAATAAAGTAAAACTTTGGCAATACTTCCGGTACACCGGATAATCTGTTACAAAACTGCAGGGACACATCAAGCACACCAGATGCGTGTTACAAAATTGCAGGAACACTTCAAGGACACCAAATGTGCTGTTGCAAAACTGCAGGAACACATTTGGGATACCGGATGGCGTGTTACAAAACTGCAGGAACGTTTCAGGGACACCAGATGGTCTGTTACAAAACTACGGCTACCTTTTTGGCGCACCGGAAGTGTTCCTGCAGTTTTGCAACAGTAAAACAGGATTTCCATTATGTTTCGGTATCTTTTGTGGCTTATTATAAGGTGAGAAGACTATATTATTATAATGATATATACTGAATTTTAAATGTTCTACTGACTATTTGGGAATTTTCTTTCAAAATGGCTACCTTTGCACCCAGTTTTTTAAGAAAATAATGATATGAAAATAAAGATTGTAATTGTAGGACTCGGTGGTGTAGGAGGGTATTATGGAGGATTGTTGGCTAAGCAATATGCCGGTAATCCCGAAGTGGAAATTTATTTTGTAGCCCGGGGTGAGCATTTGAAGAAAATAAAGGAAAACGGTTTGAAATTGATAACGGATAAGGATACTTTTCAGGTTCACCCGACATTGGCAACCGATAATGTTTCGGAAATCGGAATCGCTGATTATATTATTATGACTCCAAAAAGTTATGATCTTGATTCAACCGTTACTCAGATTCAACCTATGGTTGGAGTTAATACCGTAATTCTTCCACTGCTCAACGGTATTGATAATTCGGATCGTATTCGTGCTTTGTTACCCGGAACGGAAGTCTGGGACGGCTGCGTTTATATTGTAGCCCGGTTAAATGAACCCGGTGTAGTTGAAAACAAAGGAAATGTACACCGGCTTAATTTTGGTTACAGGAATCAAACGAATGAACGATTAATCGCGTTTGAAAAACTGTTGAAAGCAGCTGGTATCGAATGTGCTTTTAATGAAAATATATTAACTGTGATTTGGACGAAATTCTTTTTCATTTCGTCCACAGCTTCACTTACTTCCTATTTCGATGTGAGTTTTGGAGCATTACTGACTGATGACGTCAGAAAAACAACTTTAACCGGTTTGCTGGAAGAGTTGTTGCAGGTAGCGAATGCCGAAGGTGCAAAAATAGACAGAAGTGTCATTGACAATATTATTCATCAACTTGAGAAACTGCCATTTGATACAACTGCTTCGATGCACAGCGATTTTAAAGCGGGGAAAAATACCGAATTACCAACATTAACAGGAATTGTAATTGAGCTTGGAAAAAAGCATGGAATAGCAACCCCCATCTACGAAAAGGTATACAATGAGTTAAACGCCCGTAAGAAGAGCTAAATTTTGCGGGAATTGCTGATTAATAGTCAATAATTTGGAGGAATTGATTAGCTTTGTGATTGTATTTAAATAAATTACGTAAGTTTATGGAACATCTCAATTATGGTGTAGTAGGTAATTGCCGTACTGCAGCATTAATTTCAAATATAGGAAACATTGAATGGATGTGTTTTCCCGATTTTGATTCATCCTCGGTTTTTGGTGCGATATTGGATCAGAGAAAGGGAGGAAACTTTGGTTTTGTAGTTGATTCCATTTATTCCATTTCACAAAAATATATTGAACATACCAATATACTATGTACATCTTTCGAAGCTCAGGAAGGTGGATTTGAAGTCATTGACTTTATGCCGCGGTATAGAATAGGTGAAAATAATGATTATTTTCTTCCTCCTGAAATTCATCGTCTTATCCGTTTAAAACACGGAACTCCGAGGTTTAGAGTCGATTATCGCCCTGCTTTAAATTACGCAAGAGATGATGTTTTCCATAAATCGGGTCAGGATTACGTAAAAACAAATTCGGTTCAAAATACGAGTGACACGTTATATTTGTATTCCGGACTGGACTTTGAAAAGGTATTAAGCGGTGAAGAAATTAGTTTGCATCGGGACGAATTTTTCTTGCTTTCGTACAACCAGAAGTTGATTAAAATTAACCAGAACCGTATTGAACTGGAATACCAACGCACGAAAGTATACTGGATGAACTGGGCGAACCGGTCAAAAAAATTCAACCAGTTTAATGATATTATTGAACGCAGCATACTGGTTCTTAAGCTCATGTCTTTTCATAGATCAGGTGCGGTATTGGCAGCACTAACAACAAGTATTCCAGAGGCAATTGGTGGAACCAGGAATTGGGATTATCGTTTTTGCTGGATCAGGGATGCCTCCATGTCTATAGAAACACTTTTAAAAGTAAATCATCAGGGTGCTGCAAAACGGTACATGACTTTTCTGAAAAATATTTTGAGAAAAAAATCGGATTCGTTTCAAATAATGTACGGCATTCGTGGTGAGAGGATACTGACAGAAGAAGAATTACCGCATTTGAGTGGTTTTGGAAACACAATTCCGGTAAGAATAGGGAACGATGCTTTTCATCAAAAGCAGAATGATTCTTTTGGTTATTTAATGGATGTTATTTACCAGTATTATAGATTCTTTCCCGGCTCCCTGGATGAAATTGAAGAAATGTTCGAGATGGTTAAGAACATTGTCATAACGGTGAGTGAAGACTGGTCCAAACCCGATAAAAGTATATGGGAAATTCGTGGTGTTGAAAAACATTTTGTTTTTTCCAAGGTAATGTCGTGGGTAGCAATGGACCGGGCAGTTAAAATTGCACATATTCTCAAGAAAAACAATATCGCTAATAAATGGCATAAAATAGCCGGGGAAATTAAAGCTGATGTATTTGAATTTGGCTGGAAAGAGGAAATTCAAAGTTTCTCCCAGACCTATTGTAATAATGATCTGGACTCATCATTACTCCTGATGGAAAGTTATGGATTTATTTCGGCCAATGATGAGCGTTACAAAAAGACTGTTGAGGCTGTTAACCAGTCATTGAATTACAACGGGTTATTGTATCGCTATAAAAATTCTGATGATTTTGGTGTTCCATCTTCA
>JAQTOL010000461.1 GCA_028748945.1 Paludibacter sp. | reverse complement strand
TGATTGGACGAAGTGGACCCGTCGTATTTTGGAGGTTTTGTATAATAATTGAGTAAGTAAGTCTTTAATTGTGGCGCAACATTTCCGACATTTGGATTTGCTGAAGATACTTTTAATTTTATATTTTTCCAGTCTTCTTTGGTATTTTGATGAATATTGGCTTTGTAAATCAATTGAACGGGATCTTCTATGGTATTAGCCCGTATATCGTATGATGGATACCAACCGGCATTGTTCACGTAATACGACAACTCCAAATCACATTTTACCGCCGTTTTAGAATCTACTTCCATCAATACTTCTCCAACAGGAGTTGGTTTGGTATTTCCCAACTGATTTTCCTGTTTTTCCAATCCATTTTTCTCTTCGGTCAGGTTTTCGATCGCTTTCTTTACATCAATTTCTTTCAGCTTCAGAAAAGAAACTCTTTCGTGATAGTAGTTGGCTGTTTCCTTCAAATTTGTAAGATTCACGCCCTGAGCTGTACCGCCTATGTTTCGGTTGTCATGTAAAAAAGTCAATTCTTCATTGATAATATCGAGGTTGGTGTTTTCAAGTTTAATTTTATCATTCAGAATCTGAATTTTTCCCAAAAGCTTTTCCAGTTCGTTTGACTGCTTTAAACTGTCAGTAAAATTCAATTGATGATTTACCGATAGTACCATTACTTTGCTATTGACTTTTACCTGAACACTTTTACCATCAATATAGGGTGATAAATTTGTAAATTTGATTGTTGTTTTTCCGGGTTGTAAATCGACTGTCTTTCTTCGAATCACTTGTGCTCCGTTAATAAAAACGGTGGCTTCGGAAACATCTGTTTTCAAAATAAGTTCGCTTTTTTCCTGAGCCATAACAGGAAGACTTAACAAAACGAATAATAGAAATTTACATCTTTTCATGGAATTGCGTTTTAGTATTTTACAAAATATGATTTAGTTAATGGGACTTCAAATATAAATATAAATTTTGAAATAAAGCTTGTTTTGTTTTACATAATAAAACGAGCTTACAACCAGGACATAGTTGCAAGCTCGTTTAAAAAGTGTAATATAAAATGTATTTTATCCCAGCTTCACATCCAGATTGCGTTTCAATGCAGCCAGAAAGCCTTCAGTGCTCAAATAATTTTCCTTTGAAATATTGTCTCCATGAATTAAAACAGCTAAGTCTTTGGTCATTTCGCCTGCTTCAACTGTTTCAATACAAACCTGTTCCAGTTTTTCACAAAAATCGACCAAAGGCGCGTTATTATCCAATTTCCCACGATGCATCAATCCGCGAGTCCACGCAAAGATCGAAGCAATCGGATTGGTTGATGTTTCTTTGCCCAGTTGATGTTGACGGTAATGACGTGTTACAGTTCCGTGTGCAGCTTCTGCTTCGACGGTTTTGCCATCAGGTGTTATCAGCACAGACGACATAAGTCCCAATGAACCAAATCCTTGTGCAACAGTATCTGATTGTACATCGCCGTCATAATTTTTACAGGCCCATACAAAACCACCGTTCCATTTCATACATGCAGCAACCATATCATCAATTAAACGATGTTCGTATGTGATTCCGGCTTCTTTGTATGCGGTTTTAAATTCATTTTCGTACACTTCCTGAAAGATATCTTTGAAACGACCATCATACGCTTTCAGAATAGTATTTTTTGTGGAAAGATACAAAGGCCATTTTTTATCTAATGCAAATTGAAATGAAGAACGGGCAAAACCATAAATTGATTCATCCGTGTTGTACATGGCCATTGCCACACCATCCCCTTCGTAATTGTACACTTCCCATTCTTTTGTTTCGCCTGCTTCGTTGGTGAAAGTCATCTTCAGGGTTCCTTTACCTTTTATAACCACGTCGGTAGCCTTATACTGGTCACCAAAAGCATGACGACCGATAACGATAGGTTTTGTCCAACCCTGTACATAACGGGGAACGTTACTCATAACTATCGGTTCGCGGAAAACAGTTCCACCAATAATATTACGGATGGTGCCGTTTGGTGATTTCCACATTTTTTTTAGTCCGAATTCTTCCACACGTGCTTCATCGGGTGTGATAGTGGCGCATTTGATACCGACATTATACTTGTTTATCGCATTTGCCGAATCGATAGTCACCTGGTCGTTCGTTAAATCACGGTTTTCGATACTTAAATCGTAATACTTGATATCCAAATCCAAATAAGGGAGGATAAGCTGATCTTTAATAAATGACCAGATAATACGGGTCATTTCATCCCCATCGAGTTCAACTACGGGATTGGCTACTTTAATCTTTTGCATGTTTAAAAATTGATGAATAATACCGAGGTCAAAAATCTGAATGATTTTTGACCTCGATATAGTTAGTTGTTAGCGTTTATCTAATGGAATGAAAGCATGTCTCTCGCCCACGTTTTTATAAGCAGGACGAATGATACGTTTGCTTGCAAAATTTAATTCTTCGATGCGATGGGCAGTCCAACCGGTAATACGTGCCATGGCGAATAAAGGAGTAAATACTTCGGTTGGCAGACCGATAGCTTCATATACAAATCCTGAATAGAAATCGACATTTGTACATACCTGTTTTCCAATTCCATCACCTTTGAAAGTCATAAATGCATTAACAGAACGCTCGTCAAGCAACTCAAGGAAATCAAATTCTTTTACCAATCCTTTTTCTAAAGCCAAAGCCCGGGCCATTTCTTTGAGCAATAAAGCACGAGGATCGGAAACCGTATAAACAGCATGACCAATACCATAAATTAATCCGCTCTTATTGTATGCTTCTTTATTAAGCATTTTCTTCAGGTAGGCATCTATCTCTTTTACATTTTTCCAGTCTTTTATCGCCATTTTTAAATGGTCAAACATTTGTACAACTTTAATATTGGCACCTCCGTGTAAAGGACCTTTTAAAGAGCCAATACCAGCAGCAATTGCTGAATAAGTATCGGTTTGTGTTGAACTGACAACGCGAACGGTGAATGTAGAATTATTACCACCACCGTGATCGGCATGTAGAATCAGCAATAAGTCAAGGATCTTAACATCCAGCTCGGTGTAATTGTCCGATCCTTTCATCATGTA
>JAQTOL010000460.1 GCA_028748945.1 Paludibacter sp. | reverse complement strand
ATTTATAAAGTGACCGGTGACAAAAACTGGTTGAAGAAAGTTTATCCGATTATCAAAAACTCCATCGAAGATGATATGATGGTGGATCACGACCCGGGAACCGGACTGGTAAAAGGCGAATCTTCGTTCCTCGACTGGCGCGAACAAACCTATCCACGCTGGATGCAACCGGTAGATATTTTCGAAAGTAAGAATTTAGGAACAAATGCTTTGCATTACCAGGCCATGATCGTGGCAAGCCGCATGGCTGAACTGATGAATGAAAAACAAACCGGAACTAAATTCAGCGTTGAAGCGCAAAAAATAAAGGCAGGAATAAACAAATATCTTTGGATGCCGGAACAAAAATATTATGGTCAATACCTTTACGGAAGGAATTCCCAACTGTTGTCACCCCGTTCGGAAGCATTGGGCGAAGCATTATGCGTCGTTTTTGATGTAGCTGATCCGGCGCGTCAGAAAGAAATTGTTCAAAATGTTCCGGTGGTCGATTACGGCATTCCATGTATTTTTCCTCAAATTGGAGATATACCTCCTTATCACAACAACGCCGTGTGGCCTTTTGTACAAACTTACGGGATGTGGGCCGGAGCAAAAGCAGGGAACGAAAGCAGCGTGTTACACAGTATTGCGGCTATTTATAGGGCTGCCGGCATGTTTCTGACTAACAAGGAAAATTTTGTGGCGGATAATGGTGACTGGGCCGGTACGCAAATTAATTCGGGCAATATGCTCTGGAGCTTGTCGGGCAATATCAGCATTGTTCACAAGGTACTGTTTGGTATCCGTTTCGAAGAGAATGGGTTGAAATTTGAACCTTTTATTCCCAAAGTGATGTCGGCAACCCGCAAACTGGATAACTTTAAATACAGGAAAGCGATTTTGGATATAGAATTAAGCGGTTTTGGAAACAGAATAGCTTCTTTTATGTTGGATGGAAAAATTCAAAAAGAACCGGTGGTTTCTGCAACTCTTTCAGGAAAACATAAGGTGAAAATATTATTGGCAAATAATGAATTTGATAAACAACCCATTCATCTGCAAAAGAATGAGTTTACACCCCTGATGCCCGTTGCAAATTTTGAAAATGGAAAGCTAACCTGGACAGCCATTGAAGGCGCTACGAATTACAGGATTTTAAAAGACAGTCGTGTCTGGAAAGAAACATTGGCAACTTCGGTGGAAATTCCTGCAGATGTAACCGGTGAATTTCAGGTGATGGCGATTGATAAAACCGGTTTAACTTCATTTGCCGGTGAGCCTGTTCCGGTTTATCCCGAAAGCAATATCCGCATTTTTGAAATTGAAAATTATCTGCCAAAATCAACCCTTTCTTATCACGGTTTTTCGGGAACCGGATTTATTGAGATTAGCCGAAACATCAACCGGATTGTTGGTTTTAATATCGATGTTCCTGCTGATGGACTTTATGCCCTTGATTGGCACTATGCCAATGGAAACGGTCCGACCAACACGGAGAATAAATGTGCAGTCCGTACATTGTTTGTGGACGACGTCAGATGTGGAGCCCAGGTATTCCCTCAGCGTGGAAATGATGAGTGGTCGAACTGGGGATACAGCAATGCCATACATTTGCAACTAAAATCAGGTAAACATTCGATAAAACTGGAATTTATGCCTGAAAATGAGAATATGAATATTGAAGTAAATCAGGCCATGCTGGATTATCTTCGGTTGGTGAAAATAAAATAATATTTATCAGAGGAAATAAGATTTAAACGCAAAGCAGTCAATTGTTGGGATTATTGACTGCTTTGCGTTTATTAATTGTATGAATTAGCATTATTGTTTTTTCAACACAAATGCCGTACGTGCCGGTATATAAAGTTTCAACCATTCTTTCCCAAAAGAGTCCTTGGTAGCCGGAGCTGTGAAGTGTGTTACACTTTCGTCAATCAGATTGAACCCGCCAAACCGGGTTTCGTCGGTGTTGAGGACAATTTTATAGGCTCCCTTATCGGCTAAAATTCCATAATCGGTAAAGGATTTGGTTCCGTTGAAGTTAAATACAAAAATCAGATTACCGCGTTGATACGCCATAACCTGATCACCTTCATTATCCCAAAGTTGTAAAATAGGCTGGGCATTAAATTCTTTTACAGAATTTATTAACGCGATCATAGCATTGTCAAATTGCCCGAGCGCATTATAAAGTGTTTTTTCATTATCGACCAGTTCCCACTGTCGGCGGGCGTATTTATGAGACCAACCGTTTCCTTCACGTGGAAAATCGATCCATTCGGGGTGTCCGAACTCGTTTCCCATAAAGTTCAGGTATCCACCGTTAATGGTAGTTGCCGTGACAAGCCGGATCATTTTATGCAATGCCACACCTCTGTCAACAATTAAGGTACTGTCACCCCGTTGCATGTGCCAATACATTTCGGCATCGATTAAACGGAAAATAATGGTTTTATCACCTACCAAAGCCTGATCGTGGCTCTCGGCATAACTAATTGTTTTTTCATCGGCGCGTCGGTTGGTCAGTTCCCAAAAAATTTGTCCCACTTTCCAGTCTTCATCCTTTACTTCTTTTATCAGTTTAATCCAGAAATCGGGAATACCCATGGCCATCCGGTAATCAAATCCTATTCCACCTTCATCTACTTTTGTTGCTAAGCCGGGCATACCGCTTACTTCTTCGGCAACTGTAATAGCATTCGGATTGATTTGATGAATTAACTTATTGGCCAAAGTGAGGTAACAAATGGCATCACCATCCTGATTCATATTGTAATATGATTCGTAACCGTTGAAATCTTCACCTAATCCATGACTGCGATACAACATGGATGTTACACCATCAAAGCGGTATCCATCAAAATGATATTCTTCCAGCCAGAATTTACAATTGGAAAGTAAAAAATGTAAAACCGATGGTTTGGCATAATCAAAACAGAGTGAATCCCAGGCAGGATGTTCACGACGTTCACCACCATGAAAGTATTGATAAGGCGATCCATCAAAACGCCCCAGGCCGTCTACTTCGTTCCGGACGGCATGAGAATGAACTATATCCATGATGACTGATATACCCATACCATGAGCATCGTCAATTAAATGCTTTAGTTC
>JAQTOL010000459.1 GCA_028748945.1 Paludibacter sp. | reverse complement strand
CCCGTTTAAAGATGCGAAGGGTTCTGCCATAATTACGAATGATTTAACGACCAAATACAGCAAAATCAGTTGGGATGATATCGATCCTACCGTGATGATTGATGATGACGGACAGGCTTATCTTTTCTGGGGAAACACCCAATGTTATTATGTGAAACTCAAAGAAAACATGATAGATACGATAGGTTCCATCGTGGCGGTGGAGAATTTGCCCCGTTATACCGAAGCACCCTGGATTTATAAATACAAAGGTTGGTATTATTTATCGTATGCTTCCGAATTTCCGGAGAAAATAGTGTATGCCTTGAGTAAAAAGATAACAGGACCCTGGGAATACAAGGGTATTCTGAATGAACTTGCCGGAAACTCCAACACCAATCATCAGGCCATAGTGGAATTCAAAGGCAAATGGTATTTTGTTTATCATAACGGAGGAGCCAACGAGGGTGGTAGCAGCTTTCACCGGTCTGTGTGCATCGACCGGCTATATTACAACAACGATGACACCATTCAGCGGATTCGGATGACTACCGAAGGAGTGGATGCCGTAAAATAAAATCAAACCGTTCTTATTTATCCGATGACTCCTGCCATTGAAAATAGAAAACAAAACGTCACGAAATGCTAAATAATACATTTGTGACGTTTTTATTTGTATAATTATGGTAATTATTACTAACTTTGCCCTTCCCAATTGACTTGTGATACGATCTTCTTTATTTTGGCATTAAACATCTTAAAACTAAAATGTTATGAAAAGATTTTATTCATTTCTTATTCTTACGTTTGTCGTTCATCTGTTTAGCGTGGCGCAAACCGAATTGCCTTATGAAAAGTACCTGACTGAGCAGTTTAGTTATAATCTGGCTCCGACCAACACGTATGCAAATTTTAAAACTGTGCTGGATAACGACAAACACAATGCTTATGTATTTCTAACGGGAAACGGTGCAGTTACCTCCAACAGTCCAACCATCCCTGCCGAAGGTTATACCGGACTTTTACTTCAAATCAGTACTTCTACCGGTGTCTTGATCTGGTCAACAACCCTTGGTGATGCAACTACCAACTTTGGTATTGAATCTGTCATTAAGCAACCAAACGGAAATCTGACGATGTATGGACGTGGATATTTTCAGGCGGGAGCTCCATTTAAACTGGGCAGTCAGTCTTTTCCATTCAGAACGGATTTATTGCCGCTTGGAGTCTTTGCAACATTCAATCCTTCTACACGGCTGTGGAGCAATGTAAAATTTTTATATGTTGTCAATAATCAGGGATTCTCAGCCGAACCTAAATTTGATGTACAGGGTAACTTTTACATTTGCGGTTTACTTAATGCATCTGATTTATATATTGATAATCAGTTAATAGCTTCAGTCGGTACAAATCCCGGAAGTATTCTTTACGCTTATAAGGAAAATGCGCAGGGAGTAATGCAGTATCATAAACAAACCGTAACGCTCGATAGCCGTACCAGTATAAATAATCCAATTTATCAGGTCGATGCAGATGGTAACCTTTATATTGCAGGAGATATCAGTTATATATATGGTGCCATAAGCCTGGACGGTTTTATTGTAAAAAACGATACCCTGGCCAATGCTTATGATTATTCCTATGATGATATATTTCTTTATAAAATTAATCCAACCGGAACTGTTGAATTTGGGAAGATTTATCTGAACAGTGGAAATGAAGCACCACGATTTCTGAAAGCTTTGTCGAATGGAACGCTTTGCCTCTCGGGTGAATACAGCGGGAAAATGAATAATTTTCCACCCAACTCCGGGTATTTGAATTACAATCGGTTTATTGCCAATATTTCAGGCAGCACCGGGAATTTTAATTGGGCAGTGCCTATTCCTACGGATGTGTACTATCAGGACAGGTATCCGTTTTACACCCTGACAGACAGCAACGATGCTATCTATTTCTCGGTGAACTTTACGCCCGATAAACTCAATTTTATGGGTCAGGTATATAGTAAACGAAACAACAAGTACGGAACTTCCAATACATTGGTTGCCAAAATAAGTGCCGCGGGTGAATTTATCTGGGGAAGAGTTCTGGGACCACTTACTACTTTCGAGACCAGCTTTATTGATAATCCACGGATTGATTTTGGCATGGCAGGCAGTAAAAATTTAGTGTTGCAGGTGAATAGCCTTTCGTATGGTACCAATAAAAATTTTGCATGGGGAAGTGATTCTGTTCCCACTACGACCATTTCAGGAGGTATGTGGGGAAATATGGCTGTTGTAGACAAAATGACCGGAAACATTGTGAACGGTTATTCGCAAAAATATACCGAAACCATGGAACTGGACTCGGTTCACTTTTTTGCCATCCGGAATAATAATTCATGGAACTGGGATTTAACCCGTTTCTCACCTCAGTCCCCCGATGGAATTTTTACTCCGGCAGATGATGGAGATTCCCTGTCGATTTATCCAAACCCTGTAAGGAATGAGTTATTTATAAAGAACACAGCATGAGCCGGTCAGAAAGTGACCATTTATAGTTGTGAGGGAAAGCTGATGAAGGAATCAATCATTCAATCCGGAAAAGTTTCGGTGAAAGAATTACCAACGGGTGTTTTTATCATGCGGGTTGGGGAGTGGTATAGTCGTTTTATAAAGTTGGATTAGTATAGCCTATTTCTTTGAATACTGAATTTATCCAACACTTCCGGTAAACCGGTATACAGTTAAGTAAAACCAAATCGTCACGGGATCCGAAAAGGAATTTCGTGACGATTTGTTTGTACATAAATTCGTTAGATTATAAAAATGCATATATTTGCAGAATAAATATTCATATTCAAAACCGGTATCCGGAATCACCGGAAAGAAAATCAATAAATTAGTTCTAATTTAATACTACACATTCCATGAAAAACTTTACAGGAAAACGGATTTTAATTACCGGTGGCGCTTCGGGCATAGGAAAAATTATGGGGAAACTGACTCTGCAACGTGGGGCGGAACTGATTATATGGGACATTAATCAAACATCGATTGATGAAACCCTGGCCGAACTGGCACCATTCGGAAAAGTAAGTGCCTACAAAATTGATTTGTCCGAACCCGAACAG
>JAQTOL010000458.1 GCA_028748945.1 Paludibacter sp. | reverse complement strand
AGTTCAATCTTATTTTGATGAATATCCAGTGTTTCTTGTTTTTTGGCAATGGTTGCCACCGGTTTGAATAGTACGCGGAAATAAATATCCTGACCGTTACTGATGCCGCCCTGAACACCTCCGGAATTATTCGATTTGGTTGTAACCTTATCTCCGATTTTTATAAATGAGTCATTCATTTCGGAACCTTTCAGACTTACACCTCCAAATCCCCGGCCATAATCAAAACCATGAGTAGCATTGATGCTTAACATCGCTTGTGCCAAACGTGATTGCAATTTATCGAAAATCGGTTCGCCCCAACCAATTGGAACACCTTTTACAACACATGAAATGATTCCACCAATTGAATCACCTTCTTCTTTTAGTTGTTTAATATATTCAATCATCTTTTCAGCCGTCTCTGTGTCGGGACATCTGACTATATTTGATTCAATCAATGAAAGATCAGCTGTTTCATAGCCTTGTGGCATGGCAATAGCTCCGACCTGAGAAGTGAATGCCGTAATTTCAACACCCAACTTTTTCAGTGCCAACTTGGCAATAGCTCCGGCAACAACACGCGAAGCCGTTTCCCTTGCCGAACTGCGTCCGCCTCCCCGGTGATCACGGATTCCATATTTTTGTTGATACGTAAAATCGGCATGCGAAGGTCGGTAAACTTCTTTCAAATGATCATAATCACCACTGTGCTGGTTTTCATTCCAGATAACAAAAGCTATGGGTGTTCCGGTTGTTTTTCCTTCAAAAATTCCGGAAAGAAGGTCTACTTTATCACCCTCTTTTCGGGGAGTTGAAATATCCGATTGTCCCGGACGACGTCTGTTTAATTCGTTTTGAATATAAATCTCGTCAATTTCAATTCCGGCAGGACAGCCATCTACAATTCCGCCAATGCCTCGTCCGTGTGATTCACCAAACGAAGTAAAAGTAAATAATTTTCCAATTGTATTCGACATAAATTAAATAGGGTATGGTTATGAATTAAGAATTATCCGTTTTTAGATCACAAAACGGGATTCATAATTTGATGTTTAATGCACAAAGTTAGTTGAAATATGAATTATTCATACAAAAAGGAAAAGATACAATTATTTTATTCTATCCGTTGACATCCTTTTTTTACAAAAATGGATATTAAACAGTGCTCAACTATTTAATATCCATTTTAATTCATTTATGGAAATAGCTTATCTACAAAGAATTAGTTACAACCGCAACCACTTCCACAACCACAGCTCTCCTCTACTTCACTTTCGCCGCAGCCACATCCTCCGTCACCACAACTGCTTTCTCCTGAGCCGCATCCGCATCCGCTTCCGCAACCTCCGCCACCTGAAATAGCAGCTAATTCTTTTTCTGTAGGTTCACGTACTTCAAGTACTGTACCTTTGAAATGAAGGTTTTCACCTGATAGTGGATGATTCAGGTCCACAGTAACATGAGTGTCCGTTACTGTAACTATTTGTGCATTTACTCTGTTTCCTTCGTTGTCCATTAATGGAACCACATTTCCCTCAAAAATCATTTCTTCATCAAGTTTACCATCAACTTCAAAAATCGCTCTTTCTAAATCCAATACACTTTCGTCATCGTATTCTCCATAAGCATCTTCTTTGTTAATCGTAAAATCAAATTTATCGCCGGCCTGCATACCAAATAAATTTTCTTCAAATTTTGGGAGCATCATGTTAACGCCGAAAATAAAATTAATTGGTTGCTCCGCAGTAGCTTTTTCCATTAATTCCAATTCGCCTTCTACTTCACCATCAACGTATAACTCGTATTCGGCTGACACTGCTTTGTCTGTTGTAATTTTCATTTTCTTATTTATTTGTTTTTAAAAATTGTTTCTCTTTATTGAATATAATCGGTAATTTATTGGTTTTTATAATAACTCAATACCATGTAATATTGTTCGGTTCATAACCGCTTTGTTTATCATATTTAAGGTCTTGAAGCATACTTGCATTTACACCAATGTGAAAACTATATGTTTTATAGGGTCCAAACGGAACGATACTGCCTGTCATTGTCCAGCAATGTAAATTACGTGTTATATTTATGTTTGTATAAGTGAATTGTTTAGCTTTAAAATCATAGGACGTACTGCTGGAAATATTCCATTTACTTGTTAAAGCAAGATTTCCTGAAAGATTTAAATTATGAGTGAAAGCCATCTTATGCACCAGTTTTTCATAATCAATTTCATTTGTTTCTCCATATCGGATGGAATAATTTATACTTATGCTCCAGGGTATTTTCAACTTTTCATATCCATCTTCCCCCTTTTCCACGTTGTTTTTATCTTTTTCGGGATTATTTTTATCTGTTAAATTGGGATTCGAACCGGCTCCTTGCGTATTGTTCTCATTATCGGATCCAGATGAACTGTCTTTTTTCTTGTCTTTAGATTTCTTTTTAAATGTATCATTATTCAGAGTATAACTATACGATGTACTCGTTCCCAAAAATCGGGGAAATAAACCATGATTCCATCGCAGTTGATTCACACGAACAAGGTTGTTACCATTTAAAACATACATATAAGGATCAAAACCTCCACTCAGGCTCAAACTATAACTCTTTCCAAGTTTTAATCGTAAATTCGCACTAAAGTTTGACCACTGCATCGAATCGACAGCAAGATTGTATCCTCCACTTATCGACAAATTATCAATCAAACTGACTTTTTTGAATGGTATTGTTCCTGTAGTATCTTTATCATTACGAACTTTCATCTCGACATTATTGCCCAAAGAAAAATTTATATTTCCTGATTTCCCTACTCCGGGAGCACTACCCTCGTAATGGTAATATTGAACGGTAGTTGGATTTGTCGGATCTGCAGCCGTAGTTTTTTCATAGGTACCGTAAAAGCCCCAAAATGGATCACCAAAATCAGGTCTGTAACTAAAACCAATCGATGGTGTCATGACATGACGAATCCGGTCAACTTTGTCACCGCATATGCATCGGACAGGAATGTAAAATCCATACAATTTGGTAGACGCCGATACACCCATATTAAAATCATATGATCTCTGAAATCCGTATGTAGTATTTATTACAACTTTTTGGTTGACATTATCCCGTCTTTCATC
>JAQTOL010000457.1 GCA_028748945.1 Paludibacter sp. | reverse complement strand
ACTTCGTCACCCACTTTCAGGAAGTCCTGAGCAGAACGAAGATGTTGTGACCAGCTCATTTCCGATACGTGAATCAAACCTTCAACGCCCTGTGCGATTTCAACAAATGCACCGTAATCGGCCATAACGACCACTTTACCGCTTACCTTATCTCCTACTTTTAAATTAGGATCCAAAGCATCCCATGGATGTGCAGAAAGTTGTTTCAAACCTAAAGCGATACGTTTTTTCTCATCATCGAAGTCCAGAATAACCACATTAAGTTTGGCATCCAGTTGAACAATTTCTTCAGGGTGCGAAACACGACCCCATGAAAGGTCGGTGATATGAATCAAACCGTCTACGCCGCCAAGGTCGATAAATACACCGTATGAAGTGATGTTTTTAACTGTTCCTTCAAGAACCTGTCCTTTTTGAAGTTTACCGATAATTTCTTTCTTTTGTAATTCAAGTTCTGCTTCGATAAGTGCTTTATGCGAAACAACAACATTTTTGAATTCGTGGTTGATCTTGATCACCTTGAATTCCATCGTTTTGTTTACGAATACATCGTAATCGCGGATAGGTTTCACATCGATTTGCGATCCCGGAAGGAAAGCTTCGATTCCGAATACATCCACAATCATACCACCCTTGGTACGGCATTTTACAAAACCTTTTACAATTTCCTGCGATTCAAGTGCAGCGTTAACGCGATCCCATGAACGGGTTGCACGGGCTTGTTTATGAGAAAGGATCAATTGTCCTTTTTTATCTTCCTGGCTTTCGATATACACTTCAACTTTGTCACCAACTGCCAAATCAGGATTGTAGCGGAATTCGCTCATGGGCACAACGCCATCCGATTTGTAGCCGACATTGACAACTACCTCACGTTTGTTTATCAAAATTACCGTTCCTTCAACGACTTCTTTGTCCTTAATGGCATTCAGCGTGTCGTCGTAAATTTTTTCCAGGTCTGCTTTAGATTGAGCGGTCATTACATCGCCGTTTTCATATGCATCCCAATCGAAATCACCGGTAGGTACCGGTTTTGGAGCTTTTACCCTTTCGGTAGGAGCTTCTTCAATGACAATTTCTTCTGCTGCAGGAGTTTCAGCTACAACAGCTTCTACTACAGGTGCTTCTTCAACAACAGTTTCTTCAACTGCAGGTGTTTCAGCTACAACAGGAGCTTCTACAATAACTTCTTCAACCACTGCTTCTACTACAGGTGCTTCTTCAACAACAGTTTCTTCAACTGCAGGTGTTTCGGTTACAACAGGAGTTTCTTCAATAACTTCTTCTACCACTGTTTCTACTACAGGTGCTTCAGCTACAACTTGTGTTTCTTCGTTTACTGCTTCTACCGTGGTTGGAATTACATCTTCCGCGATATTTTTGTTTTCTTCCATTTCTGAAATTTTTTTTTAATTACTAATAAATTAGTAGGTTAGACATTATGATAACTTTACAAAATACGGGCGCAAAGATACAAAATATATATGATTTGGCAAAATAGAGACAGAACTTGATTACCGGCAACGAAACAATAAAAGAAAAATGCCCTTTACAAACTGTAAAAGGCATCTTTTAATTTACTATAAAGGAATAGTTTAGCGGAATTTTATTTTTTCTTCAAGACTTCTTGTATTGCCGGTTTTACCAACGATTCCATCACGTCATATCCTTTGGAAGTACAGTGAACACCATCCAGGGTATATTCCGCAATCATACCGTTTTGATCGTTTGCCATAGCTGAAAAAAAGTCCAGGTATAAAAATTCTTTTTTCTCGCAATAAGCTTTAATCTTTTCGTTCAGCTTCGGGATTTTAATGTTGGGCTCCATTCCTTTTTTCCACGGATAGTCATAAGCCGGTAATACGGAACACAGAATGACTTTGATATGATTGGCCTGAGCCACTTCGGCCATCGATGCCAGGTTATCCATAATCATTTCCAGCGTCGAAGGACCGGTATTTCCGGCAATATCATTTGTTCCTGCCAGAATCACAACTACTTTTGGTTGCAAAGCGATGACATCCTGACGAAACCGAATCAGCATCTGAGGAGTTGTCTGGCCGCTTATTCCACGGTCTATAAATGGATTTTCAGAGAAAAAATTGGGATGAGTTTCTTTCCAGCCCTGTGTAATGGAATTACCCATAAAGACGACACGGTTTTCGTTTTTGGCAGGGGTTGCTAGTGCTGCATTTTCATCCTGATACCGTTTCAAATTGGCCCAATCCTGTGCATTTGAGTTGAAGATAGAAAAAAAGGATGCACACATAAGAAACAATTTAAGCGAAATTTTTGAGTTCATTTTGGCTGTATTTAAAATTAGGTCCAAAAATAATTAAAACTATCTGTAATCGGACATTAAAATGGTTTGAATTTTTACTTTTTCGGTATTCTCAATCTGAAGCACACAATTCTGTATTCGCTTTCTGAATTTCCAGCAGGTCATTTGATTCAAACCCAACTGATCGGAAAAATTGTAGGATGAAAAATCATTCCCCAGCACACAAATATTATATGCAATATAAAAGGCCTTATTTACGGGGAACTTAATGTTGTGAAACAAAGTATGAGCTACCGCCGATTCTTCCGATTTACAACGGGTACAACGTCTCGATGAAGCTGATTTTCCTTCACAGTAGTTCGTATGACCGCATTTCCGGCACACAAAACCATTTTCCCATTTAATATCAGCAATAAATTTCAAAACCTTCTCGCTGTCAAGAAATAATTGATCAGCAAATTCGGATGAAATTTCGTCTTTAAATAGCATGATATCAGTATTTTTTGTATATTTGAAAAATTATTCGGTACAAAGATAATAAAATTATTTTAGTGTTACTAAAATAATTTAGTAGTGATACTATTGTAATTTAAAAATATTGTTTTACCTTTGCAGCGTAATTCAAATGGAGAAATAATTCCTTATTAAGAAGAATGATTACAGAAGCAATAAACGAACGATATACGCAGTTAAGCGAAACAAGCTGTTGCCTGTCCTGTGGTGGCGCTATCAACCATGCAAAACCTCAGGTTGGAGAAGTCTGTGTTGATTTAGGAAGCGGACGTGGAAACGATGTTATCCGGATGGCGGAAGAGGTGGGCGAAACAG
>JAQTOL010000456.1 GCA_028748945.1 Paludibacter sp. | reverse complement strand
TGTACTTTTTCAAAAAGGGGGTGCCGGAGATTACGAAGGTTATTATACCGTAAATTTTTGCTCCTGGAACTGGCAAATCCGGCCTAAAATTAATACCTGGGATTATTTTGGATTTGTCAGTACGGCAGGCTTAACGGGAACACTATCCGGATTAAATACCGGAACTGCAAACCATGCGGCTGATTTTCCGGTTATGCCCGGATACTATCGATACAATGTGAATCTGGAAGATAAAACCTACACTATTACTCAAATAACCTCATTCTGTGTTACTGGTGATTTCAATAGCTGGAGTTTGACAGCTAATCCAATGACATATGACGCAACTACAAAAATATGGAGTGCCACCTGTGATATTTCGGCGATAGGTTCAGGAATTCAAATCATTGGGAATGGTAACTGGTCATTTAAGTATGGTGACGACGGTGTTGAAAATTACAGTGGTGAGTTAAATTATGGTGGTGCCAATATAAAACCGACTTCTACAGGAACCAAAACGGTCAGGATAAATTTGAGTAATCCGGAAAAATACACATACACAATTCAATAGATTATTATGCAAAGGTTTTGTATCTTTACAAACCTTTGCATAAACTTTTATAAAACTTTACTACAATGAATTTAATTATCAGAAAATCAGTTTTATTCTTTATATTTTGTTGTTTATTCGTGCCATATTCATGTGCAAAAAACGGAATACCTGAAGGAACCGGAACTCCGGATACAGCTGATACTATTGCATTTTCAAAAGGAGCCGACATCAGTTGGTTGCCGCAAATGGAAGCTACCGGATATAAATTTTACAACAATCAGGGCGTTGAAGAAGATTGTATTAAAATATTAAAGGCCCTTGGAATGAATACGATTCGTTTACGTACTTTTGTCAATCCAAGTGATGACAAGGCCAGCGGACATTGTAGTAAAGATGAGACGGTAGCCATGGCAGTCCGGGCCAGGAACTCGGGAATGCGTGTTATGATTGATTTCCATTACAGTGACAGTTGGGCTGACCCCGGAAAGCAACGTAAACCGAAAGCCTGGGAAGGATTGAATTTTACAGACCTCAAACAAGCTTTATATGACTATACTTTTGATGTTATGACTGCCTTAAAAAATGCAGGTATAACGCCCGAATGGGTTCAGGTTGGGAATGAAATCCCCGGCGGAATGGTCTATCCGGAAGGAAGTACGGATAACTGGCCTCAACTGGTTCAGTTAATTAATGAAGGATATAAAGCCATTAAAACAGTAAGTCCCGATTCGAAAGTAATTTTACATATCGATCAGGGAAATAACAATGCCCGTTTCCGTTGGTGGTTCGACAATGCAAAAGCAAATGGAGCAAAATACGATGTAATAGGATTGTCCTATTATCCTTACTGGTTGGATGGACATCCGGATTATACGCTTTCTATTGATGATCTGGGAAATAATCTGAAAGATATGGCTTCCAGATACGGAAAAGAAGTAATGGTTGTAGAAGTCGGAGGTGAAGATACCAAAGTACAGAATACTTTTGATATGTTGAAAGCCGTCATTCAAAAAGTGAAGGAAGTGCCAAATGGAAAAGGATTGGGAGTTTTATACTGGGAACCGGAAGGTGCCCGTAGCTGGAGTCATTATGGTTTAAGTGCCTGGGGTGATGATGGAAAACCCACCAAAGCACTCGAAGCATTCCTTTAAAATGTCAAAAATCATATTATTCTAATGAAGAAAATATCTGTTTATTTTATTTTGTTTTTGCTACTGCTTCAAAATCCGGTTTATAGTGAAAAAGCTTCAACAACTATTTTTTCGAACGGAGGGGATATCAGTTGGTTGCCTGAAATGGAAAAAGAATCCAATTTTCAGTTCTTAAACGATAATGGAGTTGCACAAGATTGCTTTCAAATACTGAAAGATCATGGTATCAATACCATTCGTCTCCGTACCTGGGTAAATCCGAATATGACCGACTGGAAAAACGGTCATTGCAGTACAGCTGAAACTGTGGCTATGGCCGTTCGGGCTCAAAGTTGGGGTATGCGGGTTATGATTGACTTTCATTACAGTGACACCTGGGCTGATCCCGGTCATCAGATAAAACCGGCAGCATGGGTTGGGCATGATTTTCCAACCTTATTAAATGATTTATATAATTACACCTACGGAGTAATGACTGCATTAAATGCCGCTGGTGTCACTCCCGAATGGGTTCAGGTGGGAAATGAAACATCAGGCGGAATGGTTTACCCGGATGGAAGCACAAGTAACTGGTCACAGTTAGCTCAACTGATCAATAAAGGATATGATGCCGTTAAGGCGGTAAGTCCAACCACCAAAGTTGTTTTGCATATCGATCAGGGAAATAATAACAGCCGTTTTCGTAACTGGTTTGATAATGCAAAAACCTATGGAGCAAAATATGATGTGATTGGCATGTCATATTATCCGTACTGGTTAAGTGGAAGTCCTGATTATACACTTTCAATCAATGATTTGGGTAATAACCTGAATGATATGGTCACGCGTTATGGGAAAGAAGTTATGGTGGTCGAAGTGGGAGGACTGGATACAAAGGCTCAAAATACCTATGATATGCTTACTGCAGTGATTAATAAAGTGAAAGCTGTGCCCAACAATAAGGGTTTGGGCGTAATATATTGGGAACCTGAAGGTGCACGCAGTTGGAGTGGATATGCACTCAGTGCCTGGGGAAGTGACGGAAAGCCGACCATTGCATTAAACGCCTTTAATAATCTTACTGCATTAGTTAACCCTGCTGAATCAAAATTAAATATGAGGCAGGAAATTCAAAATCATTTATTATTATTTGATGAGGAACTGTCAAAAATAGAAATTGTAACAATGAATGGAATCGTTATTCATTCTGTTCTAAAATCAAATTCAATCTCGACAAGTAATCTTCCCAAAGGTTTCTATTTAATCAGAGTTTACAGTTCCAATTCGAAGAATTCAACGGTATTTAAATTCATTTGTAATTGAATTTATATCCAATACTTTAAATTATGAAAAAGGTACTCCTTTCACTTTTGTGTTTGTTTCCAATATTTATTTTTTCTCAAAACGGCAGGCAAGTTGTAAATTTCAATTCGGATTGGCAATTTTCCAATCAGGAAG
>JAQTOL010000455.1 GCA_028748945.1 Paludibacter sp. | reverse complement strand
CCGATATAAGTTGCGTATTCATTAAAAAACGGGCAATACGTCCATTACCGTCCATATAAGGATGAATATACACAAAAAAGAAATGTCCCAACACCGCACGAACGGAAGCTTCCGGTTCATTCTTTAATAGGTCAAACAAAACAGGCATGGCATCTCTTACAGCATCTGGGTTCAAAGGAGTATGCATAGAACCACGGATATAAACCTGTTGTGATCTATATCCTGCTAAGTCTGCTGGCTTTAGCAAACCGGCCACAACGCTTGGTGAAAATAGTTCCCGATACCAGGCTCTATGGTCGTCATCAGCAATCTCACCTGCATTTCCATCCTCAATAATTTTTACAATACTTTCTTTTACAGCTTGAAATGCCTGCCAATATCCTCTGGCAGCCATAGCATTCTTTTGTTCCATGTCAGAAGTATTTTTTTCTGGCTCCCAACTTCCACTCCTTACCTTCTCAATCAAATCGTCGGTTACCTTATAGCCCTCTATAGAAAGCGAGTGATAAGCATCCAGTTTATATTGTTCGTCCAAATGCCTCATATAAGTTTCAATATCTATAGAAACTTTAGCTGTCTTAGGGAAATTTGCCAATACCACCTCTCTCATGGTATTCCACATCAGTTTTAATCTCACTGCGTAAGGAGAAGAAGTCCGTGTATAAGCAATGGTAGTCATATCTGTGAACGGATCTTCTTCCCGAACAACATAACCTATACTTTTCATTGTGTTCATAATTTCATCCGCAATGGCTGCATTACCTATGTTCCGGAATGCTCCTGCGAGCCTGCCCGCTTTTGTCGTTTGTCCTTTTTCAAGTAAAATGCTTAGTATATTGGATGCGTCAGGAAGAAGCGACAAACAAGTCCGGGCACTAATACTGTCTAACCTGAAAAAATCCGGACTGCATTCAATCAAAGCTTCAGCTAAAGAATATAGGTTCAACCCGTATTGAACTTCTTTGATTATTGGACTTCCAATTGAGGTTTTGATATCAAGTAAGCTAGTTTTATGAAGTAGACTTCTGACGTTGTTTGTGCCTTTCGGGGAGCGAATAATAGTTTGTAAAGGCACAGTCCTATTACCGCTATGCAATGCCAAAGACTGTTCAGCGGTTAAACACCAGTCATTTTCAAACCGGGATTGAGCATACACAGAAATAAATTGCCAAAACGAAGTGTACCAATTGGTCGTATCTCCCGGCGTACTGTCTGGTCGCGAAGAAATATACCAACCTTTCATCACTTCCTGAAGAAAGCCATTATCAACCAGTTGCACTAAATGAACCCTCGACATATCCGAAGATTTAATAACAGTATTATTATTCACTTGTTGAAACCTCTGCAATTCTTGTAGAGAATCTGCTAATTTTTCTTGTATTGTTGCCATAATATATCCATGTATTAAAGCATCTTTATTCACACCACCACAATCATGTATTGTTACTAGTTTCCTGCGATGTGCAGTTATTAGTTTTTCATAACATACACTTATTAGTTTTTTGTGTTGTGTACTTATTAGTATTTCATGCAAAAATAGTCTATTTAATCCAATTGTACAACTACTTACATAATCAACAATAGTAGCACAATCTTATAGATAAAAGAATACTTTGCTGTATAATGAGAATATATGACAAAATTACTACTAGTTTTTTTATCTAAATTTCAATCACTTGGTTGCGATCAAAATTCGTTACAACATCTATCCAGTAAAAGTTTCAGAAGAAATACACTGCAACTAGATTAGAAATTTGTAAGAAAATAATTTCCTACTTTCCAACATTTAATAGGAAGATGAAAAAACCCTACAAAAAGTTGATTTTGTAGGGTTTGTCATTTTGTCGTCGCCTGTTGGCTTGACCTTTATGCGGAAGCTACGAGATTCGAACTCGTGGTACGGTCGCCCGTACGTCAGTTTAGCAAACTGGTGGTTTCAGCCACTCACCCAAACTTCCAAAAACTTCGCTTTAGCGGCTGCAAAGATAGAAAAGAGTTTTCGATTATCAAAACCGTTTCATCAATTCTTAATTCAAAACTTATAATTCATATTTTTATTAATTGAAATTCTGGATCTTAGCTTTTAAAATTGAATTAAAAAACCGGACGATTCTTTATCAATATTTTATTTCAAAACAAATTTGTACTTTTGTCGTTATTTTTGAAACAACTAATTGTTGATATTTATGTCCTCCAAAAAGAAATCGAAAATGCAGTCAAACACCTTACTCAAAGCACTTAAATGGGTTGGAATTGCTATTATTGCAATATTAATATACTTCGCATTCATTCTATTTGTACCGAATATCTCGCCTGTTTCTGAAGAAAAGGCATTTCTTTGCATTCCAGACAGTAGTTCATATAATGATGTTATCAATTTGCTGGAAAAAGATGCCCGTGTTTTCAGTTTCACTACCTTTAAACAAGCATCCGGCTGGTTACATTATGGATCAAAGATTCGTCCCGGAAGATATCAATTGAAACAGGGAATGAATAACTTTCAACTTCTGAGATTATTAAGAAGTGGACGCCAAACACCGGTGAAACTTAGTTTCAACAACATCCGAACGAAAGAACAATTAGCCGGACGTCTGGGTAAACAATTGATGGCCGATTCGGCAAGTATCATCGGTTTATTAAATGATAATGACTTTTTGGCTGCTTACAATTTAAATTCAAACACTTCTATCGCACTGTTTATCCCTGACACTTACGAGGTTTTCTGGAACACAAATGCCCGTCAGTTATTCAACCGGATGGACAAAGAATACAATAAATTCTGGAATGATAAACGGAAAGCAGAAGCGGCAGCAATACCATTAACCGAGACGGAAGTAAGTACGCTGGCTTCCATCGTTGAAGAAGAAACTAATAATAAAACCGACCGACCCATGGTGGCCGGTTTATATATAAACAGACTGAAATCGGGGATGCCGCTTCAGGCTGATCCCACGGTGAAATTTGCACTGGGTGATTTCAGTATCAAACGGGTTTTGCGGGGACACTTAAAAACCGATTCACCTTATAATACCTATAAAAATATCGGACTTCCTCCGGGACCTATTCGTGTGGCAACTCCGGCAGCCATTGATGCCGTTTTAAATTACGCCCATCACAACTATATTTAT
>JAQTOL010000454.1 GCA_028748945.1 Paludibacter sp. | reverse complement strand
GAAACATTATAAACAGTCAAATAATAACCTGTTGCATCAAATACAGGATCCCAATTCGCAACAAAACTACTGATATTCAAACTAGTAGGATCTACAGCAACGGGTGGCTTAACATAAACAGCACGTGTTGAAGTTCCGGATAAACTGATTTGAAGCTTTTCAGCATTCTGGGATGTCATAACTAAAAAATCGTTTTGAATTGCACCAAAGGATGGTTCATTTGGGTTGTAACGAATTAATATTTTGGCATTATTAATCATAGAATCAGTTTGTGGGATACTCAGGGTTTTTGACCAGGCAGTTACAGGATCTGATTCTTTTTTCATTTCAAAATGAAAATTATAAACGAAAGATAGCTGTACATCGGTTTCCAGTCTTTCTGCATTTATATATATAACCTGAGAATCTGATGGTGTTCCCTGGACGGTAGAAAATGTGTTAAGAATTCCGGTTTCACTAATCGTCGGTATATTAGCACCACCCATTACATTAAACGTAACATTCTCTGAGTTCTTGGAAATATTAGTTATTGCACGTTTAATATCAGTACCGTCCCAGGAAGTTGGAGTAAATGTACCGGTTGTAAAGGCAGAACCCGGAGTTGAAGTGGAATTATATAAAGGTTGTAAATATACACGCATATGGCTGCTTGCAGTTTGTGTTGTACCCGTATAGTTGTTTGGGGTGTTATTATCCCAGGCTGCTTGATCATAATCAATGTGCCAAATCAACAGTCCTTCGGCGGGTAAATAAGTATCCCAACCGGTTTTCTTTCTGTATTCCAGTAAAAAGAATTCTTTTGGATTCGGATTATTGCCTATCAAATTATGCGTTGAAGCTGAAAGTAAAAAAGCCTGGTTATTCGTATTCGGAATTTGTGTTTCACCCTGATAAATGGGTAATAAAGTTAAATGAGAAGGTGAACTAACTTGCTGAGGTGTCAGATAACCCAGAAAGAACCTGTCGAAGGCGGAATAAGTTGGTGGTGTTCGTCCCCCGTTATTGTATGCTCCTGCATCCATAATGTCCCAACTATCAAGCGTGTGACTTTGTTTTCCTGAAGTATCATAATAATCAACAAGACCTAAAACATGTCCAAACTCATGACAAAATGTTCCGATGCCACACATTGTTCCATTGGAAGTTCCTTTCAATTCAGAAGTACAGGCATAATCCAGTAATCGTTTGCCATCGAAGGTTATAGATGCTACGGTACCGGAATAATTACTACCGGGATAAACTCCCCAGCGATGCGGCCAAATGGTATTGGCAGGTGCACCTTCTGCCTCATTATATCCGGCATAATAGACAAATACATTATCCAATACTCCGTCGTTATCCGTGTCGTATTGCGTGAAATCCAAACCGGCAGCATTTGCTTGTGTGCAGGCATCAACAATCATTTGTACCGCATTGGTGTCATTACCATCCGTATCATTTTTTCCATAAAAATCCAATGTTTGAGGTAAAGTTACGGGGCCAACAACATCAAAATCAGGTGAAAATTTACCATAAGTACTTGACATAAAGTAGTCACGTGCCGAACCGGTACCTGAATTTACACTATATCCTGACTGATTCAACAAATTGGTAAAGGCAGTTTGAGGTGAAGTTGTCACAAAACTTTTATCTTTAAAATTTACCAGAATAACCAGTGATTTTGGAGAGCCGGTTAATGGAAAACTCTTTTGAGGTTGTGTGGTTGAATTAGCTGAAGGTGCCCGCAGTGCATTTTGTGAAAGACTTTTTATATTGAAATTAATATTGGGGTTCAGATTTTTTACAAATTCTTTTTCAGGACTTAATCGCCTTTCAATATTATTAGCTTTTACATTAGTACTTAATAATTTACCCCCAGAATCCATCCGGGCATAAGTTAACACACCTTTACTGTCGGGCACAAGTAAGTAACCATCTAAAGTAGTTTTATAATGAAAAAATTCATTACCATGTAATCTGATTGTTATTTCAGAGCCATCAGGCTGAGTGATTTTAACTGGATATGGGGTGGCAGGCACAGCATATAAATTTGATACAGAAAAAATTAATGTCAGAGATAGATAAACAAAGAAAGAAAAATTTTTCATAAATCAAAATAATTTTACATGCAAAGATAAGAATAATTTGACTGATAATACGCCTTTAGTTCAAGCATATACTGAATAAATGAATGATTTCACTGAGAGAAAGAAATCATTTTTGCAAAATTAATAGACAGAAAGTATTAGAAACAAAAAAACAACGAGATTGTTTCTTCAAAAAATATTATAATTAACAAAGATAATAGAAATAAAGTAAATGCCACTAATATTTTGTAACTGAATAAACTTCAATTGAATTAAATAAGTTTGTTTCTTATAAAAATCCTACTGTTATAAATCAACCTGCGTATTCTTTCGGAAATTTCCCTTCGCTTTTACAGGTAGATACTCCGTTTTCACATTTTCCATCGCCGCCCATAGGTTTTCACGAATATTCGGATTCAATTTTTCCAACTCCTTCAAAAGATTTTTTGCATCGCCACGTGAAGAATCTTTTTCATATGGGCAGTTCTTAGTCTGCTTTTTAAAGTTCCTCATCGTTTCCATGGCTAACATTTCGCCTTCAGAGATCAAAGCTAATGGTCTGATAATGGTCATATCGAACTTATTCATCTTCAACCTGGGTGGCATACTTCCAAAAGTCCCCTGAAATACCATATTAAGTAATAAGGTTTCAGCAATGTCATCCAAATGATGACCCAAAGCTATTTTATTACAATGCAGTTTCTTAGCTACTTCAAACAATGCTTTTCGCCTTTGCCATGAGCATAGAAAACAAGTGGATTTATTTGTTTCAGCACTGTTATCAAAACGGGTAATACGATGTACAAATGGAATGTCAAACTGTGCTGAAAAAGTTTCCAGATAATCTAAGTCCGATTGGTAAGGAACATTTTCAACTGTTATATGAACTGCAGTAAGTCTGAATTTGGGAACAATCATTTTCATTCGTTCGCCCAATAATTCAACCAATGCCAGTGAATCTTTTCCCCCGGAAAGTCCTATAAGTATATGGTCATCATTTACAATCAAACCGTACTGATGAATCGCTTGAACAAACTTAGATTGTATCTTCCTAAGTGTTTTCTTATTT
>JAQTOL010000453.1 GCA_028748945.1 Paludibacter sp. | reverse complement strand
TATTACCTGAAAATGCATAAGTGCCAATACTTGTCAACGAAGTTCCGGGTATAACGGAAGTCAAACCGGTACAACCTGAAAATGCATAATTACCAATACTTTTCACTGTATTAGGAATGACTATGGCGGGCAGTTTAATGCAGCCAAAAAATGCATTATCCTGTATCTGTGTAATTGAATCGCCCAAAGATAAGGAGGATAAGGCGGAACAGCCGTAGAAAGTTGAAGATTGTATAATTTTCACGGCAATGGGAATGGCAACTGAAGTCAAAGCCGTGCAACCCCAAAAAGCACTCTGTCCAATAGTATTGATACCCGGAAAGCTAATCGAATCCAATTTACTACAATACTGAAAAGCAGCATTTCCTATTTTTGTTACTGAAGATGGCAGCAAGATCGATGACAGATTAATACATTGATAAAAGCTTTGATCGCCAATAAAAGTCACTCCATTGCCCACCGAAAGAGTTGAAATGGTTGTAAACGGAGACTCGTAACCGCTTATATTCATGTTTCTGTTTAACTCCAGTGTTGTCAAATTTGAACAACCTGAAAAAGCATATACAGAAACTGTTAATATGACATTTCCAACATTATTGTTTTGTCCTAATCGTAAAGTGCTTAAACCGGAACAACCCGAGAAAGAATAATCGGGAATTGAAGTCACTCCATTACCTATCTGCAAAGTCGCTAACGAAGTCAGATTCTTAAAGGCTGAATTATCACCACTTGTAAAAGAGAAGTTTTTATTTAAAATCAGCTTTGTTATATTAATACAGCTTGTAAAAGCATCACTGGCAATACTCACAACAGCAGAAGAAATATTATCTATATGACCAATGCTAACCGACGTTAATCCGCTACAATTAGCAAAGGCGGATGATTGTACAGAAGTAATTGATTGTGGAATTATAATTGATTGTAATCCCTGACATGACATGAAAGCATTTGTCCCAATAGTTTTAACAAAGTCAGGTATCTCATATTCTCCACTTCTACCTGTTGGATATTGAATAAAAGTCAATTGATCCTTTGAAAAGACTACAGCATTTATACTCGAATAGGTTGTATTGGCATTGTCAACATTAATATTTAATAAAGAGCTGCATCCGGTAAAAACTCCTGAACCTATTTGAGCTACAGAACTTCCAAGTGTTATCCCGGTCACACTTGAACAGCCTGCAAATGCCGATAGTCCGATAGATGTTACGGCATTGGGAACAATGATATTTTTTAGGTTTGTAGAACCAATAAATGCATAATCACCGATTGAACTAACGTTTTCTCCAATTGAAAGGAAGGAAATAGTTGAAAAAGGAGATACTGCACCTGTACTGTAATTTTTAATCACTAAATTACAATTTAAATTGAGCGTATCTAAAAGGGTACTGGCATTAAAAGCACCCATATAAACCGATATAGTTACAGCACTAAGATCTGCCCGACCTAATATCACTTTAGTCAGTCCCGGTAAAGTCGAGAAAGCCGAATAATCAATGGTTGTAACTGAGTTTCCAATGGCCAATGTTTTTAAAGAAGCTAAGTTTTGAAAAGGGGAATAATAGGAAGCAATCGGTTCATATAGACTCAGGGAGGTTAAACCGGAACAACCGGCAAAAGCAGTAGACTGAACAGTTATACTTGTTCTGGTTCCTGTATTCGTTGAATCACCAATGCTAACAGTAGTCAAACCTGTACAATTATTGAATGCCAGTGAATTAATTACAGTTATTGAATTGGGGACAGAAACGGATGTTATACCTTTACAACCGTAAAATGCACCGATACCTATTACTTTTACTGTTTTCGGTATATCAATTTTACCTGTTTTGCTGTTAATACAGTAAATAAGTTGATTTTGAATTGTATTATATAGTATTCCATCAGTAAAAATAAAGTAAGGATTATCCGGGCTAAGGTTTATTGACGTTAATTCACTACAACCGTAAAAAGCACCTGTACCAATTGTGCTTACCGAATTAGGAATGGTTACTGAAGTTAAACTGTCACTATCGATAAAAGCATTTGAATAAATGGACGTTACTGAAAAAACCGTATCATTATAACTTACAGTTGATGGAATTACTATATCACCCGTATAACTTATACCTGAAGTGACTGACACACTATAAGGTACAACCGTTGATGAAATATTGTAGTTTATTCCATCTAAAACAAAACTTCTGGCTTGAAGAGAAATTAGGGAAAGAAAAAGTAAAGAAAATAGTAATAATTGTCGTTTCATATTTTATATGCATTAAATTTCAGTTCTTTGAATTCCCGGACATTACTCCCCAATGGCTATCGGGGGAAACAAACGAGTGGGAGAGAGGCTTTATTTTTTTTCCATTCTTTTAATTATTTCTCTCAATAAATCATTTTGCTCTTTTTTCAGCGAAATAAATTTATTTACCCAGGTGTAAATCAAATAAAATATGGCTGCAATTATTACTAAATAGGACATACCCATTAAAATCGGAAGGAAAGAGAACATGAACATGATTTGAAGTTTTAAAATGTTTATAATTATATGTTTATCAATCTATATACAATAGGACAAGTATCTATAATTTATATCATTACAAATATACCGTTACAAACGCTCAACCATTTACCCCCTTGTAAACGAGGGGGAGAGAGATTATCCCGGTTTGTTTCCATTATGATTGTATTATAAATGTTATTCCAACTACAGCAATATTGTAAATCTGTCCATTCGGATGTTCAACTACCAGTCATATCCGTTAGTACAGGGGATACGGTTTAACCGACGCTTCCTTGCTGGGTCGTTTCGACCGCAGGAAGCCTAAGTACTATGCCCTCGTTCTCTGTTTTCATACTTCTCAATTAAAAAAATCAAAATAAGTATGAAAATCCTAATCTAGTTCTTAATCCTGTCCAATCCATTAATTTTCCGCTTATCAAACTTGTATTAATATTTAAACCCATTGCAACTCTGGCAGAAATTCTCTTAGTGATATTATAGGATAATCCTGCATTTGGCTCCATAAAAAAATAAAACTGAGACATTATGTCATTAGTTGTCTTGCTGTCCAAATCATATAATGTAAGCGTTTCTGAAACTTTTAGTTTTGAACTGATAACTCCTATTTTAAAGTTTGTAAATAAACATAGTTTGTTATT
>JAQTOL010000452.1 GCA_028748945.1 Paludibacter sp. | reverse complement strand
CACCGGAAGCATTACTCGTGAATAAAAGTTTCGAACAGTCCGTTCAATTTCCATTTCCAAAAAATCCGGTCAAAATTATCATTGAAAAGCGATTGGATTTCGACAAATGGGAATCATTGTTACAATTCGGTTTTTCTCCAATTGATAAACTGATCAGAAGAAATAAACCTGAAAATATCCCCATAGAAGAGGTCATGAAAAATGGATCACCTGAAAAATCTATCGATATTGCAGTTATTGCAGAAGGTTATACGGCAAAAGAACAAAAGGAATTCTACAAAGATGCAAAAAAACTGACTGAAAATCTGCTCACCCACGAACCATTTACAAAATACAAAAACCGTATAAATGTTTATGCAATTGCGGCTCCTTCAGAAGATTCCGGTATCACTATGCCACAGGATAACCGTTGGAAAAATACAGCTGTCGGATCAAGCTATTATACTTTTTACGAACCAAGATACCTGACTTCTCAAAACGTATTCCGAATTCGGGATTATGCAGCTCTGGTTCCCTATGATGCAATTTACATTCTGGCTAATACATCAACTTACGGAGGTGGAGGAATTTATAATTTTTATGCTTTGGCATCGGCCCATAGCGAGCGTGCTCAGACTGAAGTTGTTGTTCACGAATTCGGGCATTCATTTGCCGGACTTGCCGACGAATACTTTAAGGAAAACGCTGATGTACTCGATGGAATGTATGATATCAGGCAAGAACCCTGGGAACCAAACCTGACAACACTGGTTCGGTTCGACAAAAAATGGAAGGATCAGTTACCTGCAGGAACTGAGATTCCAACACCAGTAACCGAAAAAAATAAAACTATAATTGGCGTTTTCGAAGGTGGTGGTTATCTGAGCAAAGGCATGTATCGTCCCTATTTCGATTGCCGCATGCGTACCAATGAAGCAAAGGAATTTTGCCCCGTATGCCAACAGGCTGTTGAGAGAATGATTTTATATTTGACTGAATAAAACAGTTAATTGGTTGATTAGTTAATTGGGTATCCAAATTAACTAATTAACTAATTAACAAGTTACTTAATCGTAACTAACGTTGCCCCAAATCCATATTCCCTAAAAGAGGCGTCCTGAAAATAATACGTTTTATAACGTGTCTTCAGTTGCTTTTCTATTTCTGTCCGAAGAACACCTTCACCTTTACCGTGGATAAAAACAATTTTTTGACCCTTACGGTTTTTGTTTTCATCCAGTACAGCATGAAATTTATCGAGTTGACATTGCAACATTTCGCCATTACTCATGCCGGACGTTGAGTCAAGTAATTCATTGATATGTAAATCCACTTCAATAATTTCAGAAACCTGTGGACGTTTTACAATCCGTGGACGTCCTGTATCTTCCTTCTGAAACATAGCCAGTTTAATTTCCTCCGGCGAGATATCTTTCATCTTCTGAATTTCAACTTCTTTCTCTTTCTCAGAATTGATATCTATCAACATAGCCGGTTCATCAAAATAATCGTTTTCAGTGAAACTATGCAATTTGTAAAATTTCACTGCATTGATTTTCAGGTTGGAATCAATTACAGTTTGTGGGGTGTAGCTTTTGCCTTGTTTAAATGACAACAACTGAATACGTAAATGCTCCCAGGCACTTAATTCTTCTTTATGAATTTCAGCGAGAAGTTCCTGCATATTCGGTTCAATAATACCATTGGCAACACTTTTCCAAACTTCGTTTTCACCGTTTATCACATTGTAATACAGGAAGTAATTGCTATCATTTAACAGATAACATTCGTACGATGTTGTTTGTAACTGTTTTATATCCACAGGAAAAAAAGCGAGTAAAGCGGTCAGTTTATCTCCATCGGGCGTCTCAATTATCTCTTCCGGTTTATTTTTTACCTGAACCGAAGTTTTAATTTCAGGTTGCTCTGATATTTTCAACTCATTGGAAACCTTTGGTTTCGAGCTAAAATCTTTTATTGGAAAATTTGTTTCTTTGTTTATAGAAGCAATCAACACACATTCTCGCTCCGATACGGGAATTTCAAAACCATCGGCATCTTCAACATAAACCATTTTAGTTGCTTCATCAACACGAACTACTACTCCTCCACCTACTGCGTTCAGAAAACGCACATTATCCCCTTTTTTTATTATCATTAAATAGTCTGTTTATTTTAATATCTGCAAAGGTAGGCATTTTCAATCATTCATCCATTTTTGTACAGAATCGATAACCGATACCCGATTCAGTGAGTATAAATTTCGGTACATTAGAATTTGGTTCTATTTTCTTACGCAATTGCCCTACAAAAACACGCAGGTATTGTGATTGAAGCGTATAACCAGGGCCCCAAATATTTTTCAAAATATAGTAGTGAGTAAGCACTTTACCATCATTTTTAGCCAATAAAGTTAGTAAAGAATACTCCGTAGCTGTAAGTTTAATCGGTTCGTTATCGAGTGTAACAATGCGGGTTGTTAGGTCAATAACCAGATTATCAAATTCGAGTTTTTGTATCTGTGGAATATTTTGAGTCTGACGAAGAGCTGTTCGTATACGTGCAAGTAATTCTCCCGTTCGGAAAGGTTTTGTCAGATAGTCATTGGCTCCGTTATCAAGTGCTTTTACAATCTCTTCTTCCGAACTTCGCACGGATAAAATAATGATAGCTCCCAAATACCATTCACGTAATTTTTGCAAAACCACCTGCCCATCTTCATCAGGCAAACCCAAATCGAGAACAATCAAATCGGGCGGATGAACCACAGCCATGGTAATACCCTCGCGAGCCGTACCTGCCGAATGCGTATAATAGTCATTGCTATTCAACGTAATTTCGAGCAACTTACGGATTTGAACCTCATCATCGATGATCAAAATATTCATTTTTGATTCCATGTGTCAGCAATTTATTATTGTAATTCAACGTTAGTAAAATCCTTATAATCTTCAATTTGCAGAACATCAACCGGAATTTCAAGTGTAAACCTGGCCCCGTGAGGTGAATTATTCTCAACCTTTACATGTCCACCGTGCGCTTCTACAAAACCCTTTACAATAGATAATCCCAGTCCTGTTCCGCCGGTCGTTTTTGCAGCCGAGCGATAAAACTTCGTGAATAACAATTTCAGTTCTTCGGAAGAAAATCCTTTTCCATTATCCGAAATA
>JAQTOL010000451.1 GCA_028748945.1 Paludibacter sp. | reverse complement strand
AATGTAGGGCATCAATCTGTAGCGAAGTTGCGTATAATACAACATGGATTTGTAAGCAGGATGAGTTTCGGGGGCAATATTCCAAAGTTCCCGGTAAGGAGGTTGTCCATGGGAGCGAAATAATGGAACAAAGGCACCAAACTGATTCCAACGAACATTTAATTCACGCCACTCGTTCAGGTCCTCCGATCCTTCTTTGGCTTTTTCGTAACGCTTTTCAACGCAGAAACCACCATCATCCATGGTCCAGTAAGGATTCCCTGAAATAGAAAAATTCAATCCGGCCGAAATCTGGGCTTTCATATCTTCCCAACGTGTTCCAATATCACCACTCCAAATAGCAGCTCCATATTTTTGAGAACCGGCAAAGCCCGAGCGGGTTAATATGAAAACACGATCGTTGGGATTTGTTTGACGTTGACCTTCGTAAATTCCTTTGGCATTCATTAATCCGTAGGCGTTAAAGTATTCGGTGGAAGAACCTAAAGCGGTTGGATTCATCAGCTTTTTACGGTATGCCATGCTGGCATTCGAGTTGATATCCGGTTCGGAAGCATCCATCCACCACGCATCAAAATGTTTGCTATACAGTTTATCGTTCAGTTGTTTCCAGAACAAATCACGGGCTCCCTGACTGTATGCATCGTAAAAGGAACCGATATGACCATCTCCAATCCAATCCTTAATACTATCTTTTACAGCCTGTTTATACATCCAGCCTTTATCGGCAAATCCTTGATAATGTTTGGTGTTGACATAAAACTTCGGCCAAACTGAAATCATGATATGTGCGTTAGAATCATGCACCTCTTTTACCATGGCATCAGGGTTTGGAAAACGAGTGGCATCAAATTCATGGCTTCCCCAGGCATCTTGTTTCCAGTAGGACCAATCCTGAACGATATTATCGATCGGTATCTGGCGGCGACGGAATTCGCGCAAGGTAGAAAGCAATTCATCCTGAGTTTTGTAACGTTCACGACTTTGCCAGAAGCCCATGGCCCATTTAGGCATAACCTGTGCTTTGCCTGTCACGGTACGATAGCCGCTTATTACTTCGTCCGGATTATTTCCGCGGATAAAATAATAATCGAGCTGTTTTCCCATTTCGGACCAGAAAGAAAGTTTTGCTTGTTCTGCCGGTGCAACGGGACTGAGTGCTTTTAACCCGATATAAGAAACACCCCCATCGGGCAACCATTCCACCCGGAGTTTGTGTTTTTTGTCAGCTTGCAGATTAGCCGTGAATTTATAGCTGTTCGGATTCCATGCGGTGCGCCAGCGTTCGGCTACGACTAAACTGTCATCGAGAAATACTTTGGTGTAACCGGCATAATAGAGAATAAAGTGGAAAAGTCCGCTTTCGTGGGGTTGAATTTCGCCTTCCCAGGAAATGGCGGCGTTGTTGAAAGGGAAGTTTTTAGGGAAATTAATTACAGTTTCGAGGTTTTGGTAATCAATTGTTTTTTCAGTTCGTTCCACAAAGACGTTTTTAGGATCTTTATTGATCATATAAGTAGCCGTTAATCCGCCTTCTTTCCCGTTTTTATCGAATAAACTGAATTGATCCAGGTTTGAATATTCCCGTGGATCGCCAAAGCGCGTGAGTGAATAGTTGTCCCAAAGTATCCCGTAATTTTTATTGGAAACAATAAAAGGAACCGAAACTTTTGTGTTGTACTGATACAACACTTCATTTTTCCCTTTGTAATTAAATTCGTCGGATTGATGTTGTCCAAGACCGTAAAAGGCTTCATCATCCGGAGATTCGAAAATCTGTCGGAATGTATAACCGGAATGACCATCAACTTCAATCGGTCTAAAGGTTTTTCCTCCGCCTTTTTGTTCCTGCAGTATTATATTTCCTTTCCTGTCTGTAAATTGGATTTCGCCTGTTTTTGTAGAAACGAATACTTTCGTGGTGGCGGTACTCAGTATTACAGTATCACCCTTTTGAACAACATCCCAGCCGTCTTTTTTTGTTTCAGTATAGGCCGCAATTAAACTTTGTTCTTTGGAAAGAATAGCAGTTGGAGAAGCGAGGACATGAATTATATCATCGTTAATAATTTGTAACCGGATAGATCTTACAGCATCGGGCGAAGCTTGTTTTAAAGAAATAACAATTCCATCCGGAGTTTTTTGATAAGCAGCCATGTTGCATCCGGTAAAAGAAGCACCACAGATTAACAACACAATCAATTTTAATCTCATCATGATTTTGGACAATAGTATATAGTTGATAATAATTTTATCATTTAAGGTTTAGCAAATATACTGACATATATCGGTATGAATAGGGAAGGATGTTATTATCGGTGGTTGAATTTGATAACCGATGGGGGTGAAATGTATTCTGATTGGGAGCTGTATGATAACAAGGTCTGTTATCTTACTGTATAACGCAATTATTTCATACATTTGTACATTGAAACATAATGTAAATTAACTTTATGAAAAGATACATATTGGCATTTGTGCTTTGCTTTTCCATAGGAGCATCAGCCGAGACTTATAATTTTGCCCGTTTGGATAATACAAATGGTTTGTCCAATAATCAGATCGAGTGTATATACAAAGATAGTCGGGGGTTTATGTGGTTTGGGACTAATTACGGTCTGAATCGATATGATGGACATAATGTAAAAGTTTATAAATCGAAAAAAAATGATAGTACAAGCCTGATGTATAATGCCATAACACGAATTCAGGAAGATGAGAAAGGTAATCTCTGGTTAGCAGCAAATCCGAGTTATGTTGTTTATGATGTCCTGACTGAAAAATTTAACCGGGATGTGAGTTTTTTCCTTTCACCTCTGGGTATCCATTTTATTCCTTCTCTTGTTGAAATTGATAAAGAGAAAAATTATTATTTCTATCATACCAACGATGGGATTTATAAGTATGAAATCTCAACCAAAAAGCTTTTTCATTACAGGCAATCGACCGATGCTAACACATTTAGTAAGGGGCAAATTATCGACATGAAATCCGAACATGGTTTTTTGTGGGTCCTTTTCCAATCCGGCTTATTGGAGCGGCTGAATGAAAAGACAAATACGATTGATTTCAGGAATTATTATGTACAAAAAAAACAATTGGGTGCAACAATACAGAAAAAACTATTTATTGATTCATCGGGATCTCCGTGGGTATAT
>JAQTOL010000450.1 GCA_028748945.1 Paludibacter sp. | reverse complement strand
AGCCCAGGGCAAAGAGAAACAACCGGGTGTTTTCGCATCGTTCAGAACACTTTTCACCAATAAGGTCAATCTTCGTACAATGCTTTTTCTGGCAGGTATTTATATTAGCTGGAACATGGTTGCTTCCGTGATGGGTTTCTTTCAACTACATATTTATGAAACCGCTGGCGGTCTGTCCAACGGACAAGCTAATATGGTAACGGCCATACAATGGATCGTGATTATTGCGGTAACCTATTTCGGTTTTGCCATGTTAGTCGATAAAGTAAATCAACGGTGGCTGTATTTTACAGGCACGATGATAGGTATATTGGCATGGTGTATCCTCATTTTTGTTGGAATAAAAAATTATGCCGCTTTATGGACTTTCACTATTCTTTGGGGTATTCATGCCGGATTAAGTGTACAGGCATTTTATGCGCTTTGGGCTTCGGAACTCTTTCCTGCCAGATATCGCGCGGGAGCGCAGGGAGTTATGTTCTTTGCCGTAAGAGGTATAGCGGCAGTATGGGGATTGGCATTTGTTCAAATTTATGGAGAACACGGCGAAGGATTTAATACTGCGGCCTACATGATGATCGGATTGCTCCTTGTCGCGTTAATAATAGGAACTATCTGGACACCCAAAACCCGCGGCAAAACATTGCAACAAATAACAAAAGAAAGATACGGAGAAGATATTTAAAACGATATTGATATTGTCATAAAAAAACAAATGAACCACCCACGACCGGATTATAAATTAAGGACACACAACTAGATGAATAAATATCTTGATTCTTGGTTCTTGGTTCTAAAATCTAAACAAATGAACAACTCTTTTTTACCGAATACATCTTCAACTTCAACATGGATTTGGTATCCGGGCGATTACGAAATCTGGTTGGGAAACCAAATGAATAACCGCCGTACCGAACGGGGCGCCTTTTTTCCTCCCTTCTGGAAAATGGACAGCCATTACGTGTTGGTGGAATTCAGCAAAAAAATTGATTTGGCTTCACCCGAGGAAATTGAAATTGCCGTGGAAGGAAAGTTCAATATCAAATTGGATGGGAAACTACAATTTGGCATGCCGAATAAGTTTACAATTCCGGCCGGAAAACACAGCCTCAATATAAAAGTATGGAATCAGCCAACTCCTCCTGCTATTTTTATAAATGGCAAAACAATCAAATCAGACAGTTCGTGGAAAGTAACTTACGAAGATAAGGAATGGATTGATGCCAGCGGAAAAGCCAGTGACACGTCCGCTACTATTTATATGAATGCCGAAGGATGGAGTGATTTCAATGCGTCAGACAAGCTACCTTCGGCATATAAACTGTCGACTGAAATTCAGAATCCGGTAAAAATTGAAAATATAGAAAACGGACAATTGATTGACTTTGGAAAAGAAACTTTCGGTTACCTGCGATTTCATTTACTCACAGGAAACGGAAAAGTAAATATCTTTTACGGCGAAAGTCGTGAAGAAGCACTGGATAAGAAGTATTGCGAAACGCTGGATAAACTTTCGGTTGATGGGAACTCAGTTACTGATGAGGCTTTGGCAGACACCAAGCCACTGAATGAAGAATATATACTTGCCAACAGCAAGGCATTTCGCTATGTGTATATTACCAAAGATAGTGGGGTGGATTACAAAGAAGTGAACATGTTGTATGAGTTCAAACCCGAAATCCGCCGCGGTTCGTTCAAATGTAACGATGAGGAAGTAAATCAAATGTGGAATGTAGGTGCTTACACCATGCAACTGACCACGCGCGAGTTTTTCATTGACGGGATCAAACGCGACCGCTGGACCTGGAGCGGCGACGCCATTCAAAGTTATTTGATGAATTACTATTTGTTTTTTGATAAACAAACAGTCAAAAATACCATTTGGGAACTTCGCGGAAAGGATCCCGTGACAAGCCATACCAACACCATTATGGATTACAGCTTTTATTGGTTCCTGTCTATTTACGATTATTATATGTACACCGGCGACCGTCATTTTATCGAACAGGTTTATCCACGCATGCAGACCCTAATGGATTATGTGTTGGGACGTACCGATAAAAACGGAATGGTGGAAGGCCTCACCGGCGACTGGGTTTTTGTGGACTGGGCCGATGGCTATATGGATAAACACGGTGAATTGTCGTTTGAGCAGGTATTGTTCTGCAAAAGCCTCGAAACAATGGCGCTTTGTGCAAAACTGACCAACAATGAAGCCGATAAAACCAAATATGACGGCCTGGCAACTTCACTTCGAAGCAAATTGGTTCCTGATTTTTGGAGCGACACCAAACAAGCCCTTGTTCACAACCGCATTAAAGATAAGCAACAAGAGCAGGTAACCCGTTATTCCAATATGTTTGCCGTTTTCTTTAATTATTTGTCGCCCGAAAAACAACAAATTATCAAAAAATCGGTATTAATGAACGACTCGGTGATGAAAATCTCAACGCCATACATGCGTTTCTATGAACTGGAAGCCCTGTGTGCAATGGGCGAACAAAAACAGGTAATGAAAGAAATGAAAGATTATTGGGGCGGGATGATTCGCGAAGGAGCTACCACTTTTTGGGAAAAATACAATCCGACCGACAAAGCTACACAACATTTGGCCATGTATGGCCGTCCGTACGGAAAAAGCCTCTGCCATGCCTGGGGAGCCAGTCCAATCTATTTGTTGGGGAAATATTACCTCGGCATACAGCCTGTAAAAGCCGGATACAGCGAGTTTAGCATCAATCCAAGCCTTGGCGGACTGAAATGGATGGAAGGAACCGTGCCGACTCCCAATGGAGAAATTCATCTTTACATGAACGAAAAAACGATTCAGGTTACTGCCACCGAAGGGAAAGGTTATCTGACTTTCAGCAGCAAAACTTCACCAAGAGCTTCAAAAGGAGCGATTGAGAAATTAGACGGGAATAAATACCGGTTAATGATTGATGGAAAAGAAGAAGTAATTGTGAATTATAAATAAACTATATATATTTTATGCCTTTCAAACACAATCCCTTACTTGGCAATTCCGTTTTGCCTGTAGACATCGTTTTATTGCCCGAATGGTGGCACAAAAACGAAAAGCTGACTTTCGACCGCGACTTCTTTTATCATCCACTCAGGCGGGTAGAAGTAGAACAACAGAAAGAAAAAGTGTTGTAT
>JAQTOL010000449.1 GCA_028748945.1 Paludibacter sp. | reverse complement strand
CATCCGGAATATTCGATTGTTTCTGACGAATGGAATCATCCTTACAGCCGCATGAAAGCTGCTTACCCTACTGATTGGGTTGCTGAAAATAAATTCTGGGTCAATGTGGCACGGGTTGATAACGCCTTTGGTGACCGGAATTTGATGTGTACGTGCAGACCAACCAGTGATTGGGAATGACCTCACCCCTAACCCCTCTCCTTGAGGAGAGGGGAATATGAAAACCCGCTTTGTTTGAGGACAGAGCGGGTTTTGAATTTATATTTCGCACGAACTGATTAGATTTTATTTCTTCACCAATTTTCGAACTACCAACCCATTTTCAGTCGACAATTTTACAATATAAATTCCCGGAGTAAGATAATTTATATTGATAAAATCTTTTAAGTTTACTTGTTTATTGACCAGTATTGAACCATTCAAATTGGAAACCGTAATAGTAACTACTTTTTCTCCTGTTTTAATATAGAAACCATCGGTGACAGGATTTGGATAAATTGAATAAAAATTGCTATTTTCTTTCAATTCAATCACATCGGTGTTTGAACAATTATCAGCCAGATAATCTGAAATATAACTGTCGAATAATCCATCATTTAAACATAAAGTCCGGTTGGTTCTCACTAATCCAACATGATAGGCATAGTAGCTGTCGGATATTGAACTGACAATACCGCTTGTTGTATTTCTTTGAATTGCTCTGACCTGAATGCAATTAGTATATGGACCGACTGTGGCAGTAACGCTTACAACTGTATCAACTTCAATTTCAGTATCCGATTGAGGATAACTAATAAAGGATCCGGCAATTAAAAATGAATTTGGGAATATTGCCATTGGTTCGGGTAATATCATTGCACTATCAAGACTTAGGTATATCATGCCATCATTTTTTTCAGCACCAATAGCTCCCATCATTATATTTCCGGCATCATCTTTCCGTAGCCATAAATAATGAAAAACAGGGCTTTTTGTATCAACGCATTCACCCGGAGGATATTCTCCCTCCCACCCTTCTTCAACTAAATAAGGGATACCGTTTATGGTATCAGTTTTTATATAGGTATATTTTGTTGACCGGTCACAATAATTACCTGAAGTTGTAGACGTGTGTAATTTAGTGTAGTTTCCAACACATAATGGAAGATAATAATCGGATGCAGTCGCTCCCATAGGAAAATCCGCTGTTTCTTTAATATTTACAAAATCCTTCCATTGATAGGCTGTTTGATAGGCCAGTTTTGAACCGACCGGTACATATAAAATACAAGTATTTTTATTGACATAATTGAATACACTATCCGATGAACTTAAATCCACCGGAATAATTGCATTGGCATAAATGGATGATAAATTCCAGCAATTATAAAATGTATAACCTTTTATTGTAGTCACGGAAGAAGGTATATTGATGCTTGATAGTCCATAACAGTTTTCGAAAGCCCACTCATCCAAAGTTGTAACTGAAGGAGGTATTTTTATTGAACTTAAAGCGTTACAGTTATAGAAAGCATCAACAGCAATAGTTATTACTGTTGAAGGAATTTCGAAGTCCCCGGTTTTCGTAGACGAACAATATATCAACCGGGTCTTGTCCTTATTAAATAGAAGTCCATCAAAACTTGAGTAATTAGAGTTGTTTATATCAACAGTTACTGAAACTGCAGAGCCGAGAAATACAACATCACCAATTGAAGTGACAGTAGGTGGAATTTCAACTGTCGTTAATTGGTTACAAAAGCCAAATGCATAAGTTTCAATTGCTGAAAGTTGTGAAGATGGCACAAAAGTTACGTTTTTCAAGTTATTACAATTATAAAAACTACCATATCCAATTGTAGTTATGGCTGAAGGGATTGTAATTGAGGTAAGTCCACAGGAACGGAATGCATAGTCGTCAATGGTTGTACCCGAAGCCGGAAAAGTAAATGATTTCAGACTTGATTTCCCTGATTTGGTTGACAAATTGTAAAACGCCTTTTGAGGAATTGAATTTGATGAATAACTCTTCATACTCGTACCATTTGTTCCTTCAGTTCCTGTGTATTCAACGACAGTTGTCAAACTTAAATCAATTTCAGCCAGAGCCGGCATGCTATCCCGCATGATTCTAAAATCGCGTGCATCGATAGTTCCTGAAAGTTTCAATCTTGTCAGATTGTCTTTTTCTGTTTTTGTCAAAACATTCGAAAGTGTACCTGCAGTAACATTATAAATGCTATCGTGACCGGAAGAACTATTCATTTTCAGGATAAAAATATCTTTACTGCCTGCACTATGAAGTGATAATGAATCAAAATTGGCATCGCCCTGAAACGTTCCACTAATATAAATTGTATTACCATCCTTTTTTATTTTACAAGCAACATCGTCAAGAGGTCCCCCATAAAAAACCGAATCTAAAAGAGCACCATTTTCAACGTCTAACTTCAGGACAAAAGCATCTTTACCTCCAGATCCAAAACTGGATGTTTCTCCAACCACTAAAAGTTTATTATTTATCAATTCAACACCCTTACCAATATCTTCGAGGCTTCCACCCCATCTTTTTTGCCAGATTACATTCCCTTCCTCATCGTATTTGATGACGAGAACATCATTTCCTTTATCCGTGGTTTTATCATAACCAACAACATAAACAGATTGATCGTAAGAACAAATTGCATTTAATCCGGAAAAACCGATTGTTGAGGTGGATTTATTCCAAACAAGATTTCCAGCGGAATCATATTTCCATAATGTTATGTATGAAAATGAATTACCTTTTAAATAAGATCCTGAACAACTGGCAACATAAATATTATTATTTAATATACTTATTGATATTGGAGTATTATAATAACCATAAGCAGTATTTCCGAGTATTTTGCTCCAGATAAGATTATTATTACAATCGTATTTTAATAGTGCTGCCACATTATTTAGGCCGTTTGCTTGTGGACTGCCACAGGCATAAATATAATTAACTCCTTGTTCAACATTTATTGAAATATCATTTAAACTCTCGTATCCACCATAAGAGAAAAATGTTGGTTTTGCGATCCAATCGGCACCACCTGTATTTGAACCGGTTGCTCCGGTAAGTGGAAATTTACAAATTATCGATTTATGTTCCTTACCTCCGGCATTATCAACAGTTTGAGAGTAACTTAGTCCAGCG
>JAQTOL010000448.1 GCA_028748945.1 Paludibacter sp. | reverse complement strand
GAAAAGGACAGAAATTATGTGGGTTTAGCATTGAACACAAGGCTATTGATGAATTTCATGAATTTAGCTTTGATGCTTATCAGGCTATTTATCAACATGGTTATAATGATGCTACAAAATATATTGTTGAAAATCCGGAAATATTGAAACTGAGTACGCTTGCATAAGAACCGGCTTTATTTAATTGAACTCTGGGTTAAACAGATTTGCATTATCCTTGATAAAGTGTGGTTTTTTGTTGTTCAGTCCGCTTTGGGTAAGGTTACAGTAAAAGTTGTACCCTTATTCAGTTTGGTAGAAAAAGTAATGGTTCCGCCCGATAATTCGATGATGTTTTTGGCAATGGCAAGTCCCAATCCCATCCCGGCTGTTTTAGTGGTGAAATTGGGTGCAAATAATTTATCATGAACTTCTTCGGCTATACCCGCTCCATTGTCGGTTATCGAAATTTTGACTTGTTTTGCCTTTTGCTGCAGCCCGACTTGTATTTCCCCCTGTTTTTGTTGTGGAATTGCCTGAAGGGCATTTTTCAGTAAATTATTGAAAACCTGCACCAGTTGTTCCGGATCGGCATATACGAAAATTTCTTTTTCTTCACCCAAATATTCAATGTGAATTTGCTCATAATTATTGGCAAACAACTGTACAACCGAATACAACCGTGCTGCGACGTCAACACGTTCGAAATTGGCTTCCGGCATACGGGCAAAATCGGAAAAAGTTCCTGCAATACGTGACAGGTTATCAATTTGCTCAATTAACATGGCTGTCGATTTTACAAAATAATCATCGAAACGTTCATCGTTTATATTTTTAGTTCGCTGAAGTTGTTGAATGCTGAGTTTCATCGGCGTAAGCGGATTGTTTATTTCATGCGCCACTTGCCTTGCCATTGATTTCCATGCTGATTCCCTTTCGGATTGAGCCAGAAGCCTGGCACTTTGTTCCAGTTCATCTACCGTGAGGTTGTATTGAATTACCAGTTGTCCTATTTCGTCGTTTAATTTGTAATCTATTTTCTCATTTCTACGTCCCAGCCGCATTTCTTTCAACTTACTTTCCAGCATATTAAGTGGTGCCGATAGTTGCTTCCCGATAAACAGACTTAATAAAATGGCAAGGACTATAATGATGAGGTAAATATGAATTATGACCGCCAGAAAACTTTCAATCTCACTTCTGATTTCGTCCTGACTAAAAAATTGTGGAACGGCAATATAACCGATTTGTAAATAATCACCGTTGTAAAAGTCTGTATATCCGGTCAAATATGTCAGTTTACCAATATGCTCGTACTGGTTTATGTTTGTGTTTTGCTTAAAATAGGGTAATGGTGCTATTCGTTTGCTGATAAGACTTTTATTGAATATCAGAGGTTGTGAACTGCCTACTAAAATTCCGCGGTTATCGTATACATGGATGTCGGTATGATAGGTGTACGAAAGTTCCTGCAGGTCAAAATTCAATGCTTGCATATTTTGAGTACTCAGATCCTGATTCCAATAGTATAAGTCTTGCAAAGCCTTTTGTATATAAGCTTTTTTGTTTTCCAGGTTTGTAATTTGTTGCTCCTGATACTTTTTCCTGATAAAATTTACTGAAACATAAAATATTAATAGAAAGCTTATAATCAGTAGAGTAATGAACGCATATTGAAATTTAGCCGTTAACCCAAGTCTGTATGCACCCTTTTGATGTGTTCGTAAATATCCCCAGACAAATAGACTGCAAAGCGAGAAAAATCCCAAAAAAGTATAGGCAAAATAGAGCAGGTAGGCCACCGGTTTATTTTGTTCCTGTTCTGTTATTACAATATAGGTATTTCCATTCGGAGCATAAATATAGTGTCGGCGACCATCATTCATAATGGAAAAGAAATCGGATTTATTTTTCGGAATCCAATTGGTGTTCGGTGAAAATTCCACATTCCCGGATGAATATACCAATTTCTGATGTTCGTATTTTGAAATGGCAATATTTAATTGTGTTTGAATATTGGGTGTCGGGGCAATCAGCAAATTTGGAAAACTATAACTTCTGAAATTGCGACGGGGATAAAACTCCATAAAAAAGAAAATAGTGTCAGGTGTATTTGTTTTTGCCTGAAATTTACCAATATACGACATACTGCTTTCATTGGCCGGTACATTGTAAAAATGAGTGTCTTTGATTCGGGAACCAACCTGAGTAATGAATTGTGTGTAATCGTTGTACAAATTGGAATGAATGGAAGCAGCACTTAGCCGCATATCATATTTATTCCAAAATCCTCTTAAATAGGTTTTGTTTAAATAAGCATTGGCTACCGAAATTGAATCTGTTCCTGTTAGTAATTTGCTGATATTTGGGTCGTTGCTTATTTGATTATCCAATTCTTCCAGTAAAATATCGGCCATGCGGTCGTTTTCAGTATTTCCATTAATTGAGATATTCTGTGCCAGAATTTTATATTTCTTCTCTTTTTTATGGCTGTTGATAATTGAAGAATTCCATACCAGAAAGGCACTGTAAATTAGTAACCAAAAAGCTATATATCCATAGATGTTTTTATATTTCGGGAGGATGAAAGGCAAATAAAATATCAGACAAAGTGTTGTGAATGAAACGTATATTCGAATTGTATCTCTCGGTGATACTAAAAAACAAATGAGGCACAATAAAACAGAAAGACTAAGATCGATGAGGAAAGCTTGTTTAAGTTTATGCTTTGTTTTAAACCACGAATGGGTTTTAAAAAAAAGTAAAGCCAGACCAATTCCCCACAATAAAATTAAAAAGTGTATCCAGATTGAAATGATTGAAATGTCGTTGAATCGAAGTATGCTTAATTGGATGCTGGAATGATATATGAGGCTGCGCTGTAAGTAATAAACTAATACAAAGTACAGTATAAATATTATTAGTATAAAAATTCTGCTTATCAGAGTTTTAAGTTTATCGATATTTACGTAGAAATAAAACAAATAAATAGTTGACAAGAAATATCCGGTTGCAATACTGAGATGACTAATGGAAGCTAATAATGGATTGGAGGCATACTGGTAAGGGGTAAATAACTTATTCCAAAAGAGTAAAGCAGGTACATCAAAAAATAAACATAATCCGATTAGAACTCCTATGCTAACCGACAAAACAATAAATGTCTTTTGACTAAGTGTTTTCTTATGAATTAAA
>JAQTOL010000447.1 GCA_028748945.1 Paludibacter sp. | reverse complement strand
GGTGGAATACTTGTCATCACAGAAGGAGTATTTGGTATGGCCGGTGATTTGGGGAAACTCGATGAGATCACAAAATTAAAAAATGAATTTAAATTCAGGTTATTAGTAGACGATGCACATGGTTTTGGTACCATGGGAAAAACAGGTTCAGGAACGGGTGAGCATTTTGGAGTTCAGGATCAGGTAGATCTTTATTTTTCGACCTTTGCCAAGAGTATGGCCGGTATCGGGGCATTTGTAGCTTCCGAGAAAGAAATTGTAGACTCACTCCGCTTTAATATGCGTTCACAGATATTTGCCAAATCATTACCTATGCCTATGGTATTCGGGGCATTAAAACGTCTTGAAATTATCCGGACGCAACCTGAACATAAAGAAAAGCTGTGGAAAATCACGCGGGAACTTCAAAGTGGACTGAGAAAAGAAGGATTTGATATCGGTCATACACAATCACCGGTAACTCCTGTTTATTTTAATGGCAGTGTCGCTGAAGGAACAAATATTGTAGTCGATTTAAGAGAGAACTTTAGTATTTTCTGTTCTATAGTTGCTTATCCCGTAGTACCCAAAGGAATCTTGATGTTGCGTCTTATACCAACCGCATCACATACTTTGGAAGATGTAAAACAAACTATTTCTGCGTTTAAACAAATCAAGGCTAACCTGGCATCAGGAAAATATAATACTGAAATGCAGTCCATGCAACTTGTTTAATATGACACAACAAAAATATTACTTACAATGCTTAGGATGCGGGCATAAGACACCCGACTTTGGAAGATGGTTTGAACAAAATCAAATATGTACCGATTGCGGGAGCAAACATTCCGAAGTCTGGTATAATACAGACTATCAGGATTTGCCCCGTATTATGAAAAACAATTTGAAGAGTTTCTGGAAATACCTCCCCTATTTACCACTTATTGACTCTTCAAATATAATCAGCTGTGTAGAAGGCGGTGTACCTGTCCAACAATGGGGATATTTGGAAGAATATGCTAAAAGGCAGTATAACTTAACCATACAGGTGCAGGTTTATCGAAACGATTTAAACGGAGGCACCGGAACTTTTAAAGATGTAGCTGCATCATTAGCTGCGAGTATATTCAAAGAGCATGGTATTAAACAATATTGCGTAGCTTCAACCGGAAATACCGCAACATCCTATGCAACTTACCTGTCTATTGCCGGAATAAATTGTTCCGTTTTTCTGCCAAAAAATGCACTGAAAGCCTCCGAAGCTTTCGTTAGTGCTTATGGACAACAGGTTTTCAGACTTAAGGAAGATTATACCAAATCGAAGGTGTTGGCTACCGAATATGCAACGACACACAACATTCTTATTTCCAGCGGAAACATAGATCCTATCAGGATTGAAGCTAAAAAAACGATGGTTTTTGAATGGTTACGCCAACTCGGGAAGATGCCGGATGTTTATATTCAGGCTGTTAGCGGTGGAACAGGTCCTATTGCCATTGATAAAGGTGTACGGGAAATTCAATCAGTATACCCCGGCTTAAAAAACCCGCGCTTTATTCTGATTCAGCCGGATAAATGCGACCCTATGGTACAGGCCTGGGAAAAAGCAGTAAAAGAAGATTTTCCGCTTAATTATGAAAATGATTATCCAATTATAGATAATCCAAAAACAGTAATTCCAATACTGGCAAACGGTCATCCGGCTACTTATCCTCTTATTTCCAAACTGGTAAAAGAATCCAACGGAAGTTTTATCCGGATAAACGAGGCCAAGATTGCCGATTATGCCAGGTTAATTGCTTATGAAAGTAAAGTATTATTGGGGCCTGCTTCTGCTGTATGTATTTCAGGTTTTTTCGAATCATTGAGAAAAGGTCAGATTAAAAACGGTGAAACTGTTTTGTTGAATATGGGCGAAGGAATAAATCGTTCACCGGATTTTGTGAATGAAATGATTTATACCAGCAATATTGTTGATCATGTAGATCAATGCAAACCGCACTCAATGGATTATTACCGGAATCAATTATGGGAAGCCATTGAAAAATAAAGATTTATGGCAAAATTTGAAAATAAAACAGTTTGGATAACAGGTGCTTCTTCTGGAATTGGAGAAGCTTGTGCTTATTTGTTTGCTATTGAAAAAGCAAATCTCATCCTCACAGCTACAAGGACTAATGCCTTGAAAATAATACAAGAAAAATGTATTGGTTTAGGTGCACAATGTAAAATACTGCCTTTTGATTTAGCTTCTATCGAAAACATTCCTGTTTTAGTTGCAAATGCATTTAATTGTTTTGGGAGCATTGATATATTATATAACAATGCCGGAATAAGTCAGCGCGGACTCACAGCCGATACCTTATTTGAGGTAGATAAAAAAATTATGGATATAAACTTTTTTGCACCTGTTTTAATCACAAAACTTGTTTTGCCGGAAATGCTCAAAAGAAAAGCGGGTACAATTGCTGTAACATCGAGTATTGCAGGTAAATTCGGCTTTCCGTTACGATCGGCATACAGCGCTTCAAAACATGCATTATACGGTTTTTTTGAAACGCTTCAAGCCGAATATTATGACCAGAATATACGTGTGGTTATGATTTGTCCCGGATTTGTCAATACGAACATTTCGATGAATGCACTGGATAATGATGGGAAACGACATGCAAATCTGGACTCCGGACAAGCAGGAGGAATATCTGCAGAAAAGGCGGCAAAGAAGATTGTAAACGGAATTTATTCTCAGAAACAGGAAGTTTTGACAGGAGGAAAAGAACTGATTATGGTTTATATTAAAAGATTTCTTCCAACTTTATCAAGATTTTTAGCGAGAAAAATAAAATCAACCTAACAATGGATAAATATATTATCAGTGGAATACAGCAAGTTGGGATTGGAGTAGAAGACTTCAAAACGGCCTGGAAATACTACATCAACACCTTTAACATGGATGTAAAAATCCTTGAAGATGACACCCTTGCTGAGCGAATGCTGCCTTATACAGGAAATAAGGCTCAAAAACGTCATGCAGCTATTGTGATTAATATGCAAGGTGGAAGTGGATTTGAAATCTGGCAATATTCGGAACGTAAACCACAAAAGATTGATTTTGACATTCAGTTTGCTGATTTAGGAATCTGTGTTGCTAAAATGAAAAGCAGAAACGTAAAACAAACCTTTCAGGAATTATCTCAAAAACCGGG
>JAQTOL010000446.1 GCA_028748945.1 Paludibacter sp. | reverse complement strand
GCTGTAAAATGACCTTGTTCGATAGCTGTGCCCGATTTCACACTGTTTCCGTCTTTCAATCGTTCCTGCAGTAAATTTTCAAAATTATCTTTTGGGTTTATGTCATGGTTACCGTTTGGATTTGTAAAATGTTTGGCTTCACATTCAGGTTCATCATGAGTAAATATAATTACAGGAGTTGTTGAACGTACATTTTTTAAATCGTTTTCCATCCATTTCCGGTTGACAGAGTCAGGCCACAATGTAATAAATACGAAATGAACACCATTTATATTCCTGGAATAGTTTATTTTATCCGTTTTATAATTATAAGACTCATTAGTCCTGGGTGTCACCGGCTTCATCATCAAATTATAAATCTTTACCATTGAAGTTGGATCTGTTAATGGTACCATCGGTTTAGGATAACCAATAGCGTTCGAAATATCATGATTTCCACATTCAAGTAACACCGTGGGAGATTTACGATTATAGTTTTTAAATTTAAAATTTTTAGATGAATAATCTGATTGAAATTGATCCCAGGATGTTGACGCTGACTGAATTCCGGTTTGTTGTCTGTTGGCAATATCACCTGTTATAATCAGATAATCGATATATTTTATTGTTTTTCCGGCATTTACACCACCGTCGACAGGAAATGAAACAAATGGAAGTTGATTCATTTGTTTAATCATCTCTTTATTGACTTCTGAACTTTCAACATGATCCTTTCCTCTAAAAATACGATTCACTCCATAATGTAAATCGGAAGTATAAATAAATTGAGTTATTCCGGCAGTCTGAGCGCTAATCTGAGAATTAAAACTAAAGCTAACCAACAAAACCAATCCGAAAAAACTGAATCGATTGAATAATTTAGTATAATGATTGAATTGAATTTTTAATAATACTGTTTTCATACTTTGAATTATTTGAATTTTTATAAAAAACTCCCGCTAATAAGCGGGAGTTTACTTGACATCTAAGGTATAAAAAATTAATGTTGATTTCCTGAACCATTACTTTGATAACAACCCATATCAACTCCCGGCAGAGTTACTTCAGTAGGTTTGAATTTATCATTAGTTACCAGTGTAGCATTCAAAGGAACGATTTTCGAAGCATCGGCAGTTCCTTTTCCAATAGCAGGAGAACCTGATTGAAGTCTGAAATTAAATGAACCTACTGCCGAAACATCAGACAAACGGCTGATTCCGGTCATTGGAAGTTGGAAATTTACAAACATTGGATTCCCAACTTTTACATAAGCAGAACCATCGTAAGGTTGAACTATATTTGGACAAACTCCACCAACAATGGTATAGAGATAGGCCTGCTGATAATTTGGGTTTGACAAAAGAGCTGTATATGCAGGAATATCAGTAGATTGAGGTATAGTTACCGTACTTGTTGGCATAACCGGATAAACATTGTTCATCACTCTTAAAGAATCACCATAAGTGTAGTTGTATCCATATGACATATTTACAACATCAGCTGCAGGATTGTTATGAATCCGAACACCTGCACGACAGTTTACCATAAGGTTATTAAAAGCTTTACCTTTAGCTCCTTCTTCATAATTGATTGAACCACCACGTCCTGTTGGATCCTTTTGACGATAACCACCTGAAATATAAGTATTATTATACATATTCACATTGGTTTGCGGACCTACACCCCCTTTGTTAGAAGCTTTACTCGAATTTGTTGCACCTCCCACAAATAGATTGTAAGCAATATCTCCAACCGAACCGCTCTTTACATTTATACCATCACCACCGGTGAAACCACATTTTTCGAACGTATTACGCATGACATGAATACGACCTGTCGATACCCGAATGGCATCGTCAATACTTCCATACATCCAACTATCTTCCATAATAAAATCACCCGTTGAATTTTGGAAGAAAATACCAAATGAACCATCACCTGCTTTACCTTTTGTTGGAAAGAAAGTTGCACCAAAATTCCCTCCGGTGTAGTCAACATGTGTCCATTTAAGTTCCAGAAGGGAACAGGAAGGTTCACAGTTGATACCTGTCCAGTAGCCAATGAAAGCTGAGTCAGCTGCTGATGAATATCCAACTGCATCTGTTTTTGTAAACGTTTTATCTGGTCCGATAAAGTTGGGCTGAGTTTTACTTCCTAAAGAAATAAGAACCCCTTTCACCAAAATTGTTTTCCCTCTGCCTACCTTTACAGTTACTCCTGATTGCAATAATAAAGTATCACCCGCATTCACAGTAACATCGTCACCAATCGTGTAGGTTTTTCCTGACAACATAGTACCTTTTACACTTCCACTTAAAGGAGTGGCATCACTTACACTTTGTCCGATTTGAATCGGAGGTGTAGAAACAGTATTCTGATCCGGCGTACAGGATGTTAGCATGCTGCCAACAAACAATGCCAATGCGCTATAGGAAATAATTTTTGATTTCATAATTTATTTTATTTTTGAGTTATTAATTTAGAGTTTAATTTTTTATAATGTATACCTGAAACCGAGCAAAAAACTGAGTCCGTATATTTCCTTTTGAACAATAATACTGTTTGGACTATCCTGTTGGGGCAATTGTAAACTTCCCGGCAGATAATAGTCATTTGATTTCAAAATACGGGTTATAGCCGGCGAATTCAATAAATTACGGGCTTTACCGAAAATACTCAGATTAATTTTCCGGCTCAGTTTCTTTTGGAATGAAAAATCAAGGGTCGTATTTGGCATACTCCAGTAATCAAGTCCATCCCAACCTGAAACCTGTGATATCGATTTTCCCGTATAGACGCCTGATAATTGCAGGTCGAGACCAATTTTCTGATTTTTATATAAAATTGATAAGTTAGCGATATGGTCGGCCTGTCCTTGCATAGGTCTGGTAACGCGTACACTATCAGTAGTAAAATCAGATGTTTGGTCCTGAGGGTTGATACGTTGATATGTTTTTTTGTAAGTCGTTATACTCGATTTTGTAAAAGTATAGTTTGCCGAAACACCAAAATTTCCAAAGTATTTGTTGATTACAAATTCAAATCCCAGATTGGTCGCCGTACCAAAATTCTGCGGTTTTAACTGTAAAGCTGATGGTCCATTTTCACGTACTAAGCTATATTCAATCGGGTCTTTAATATTTTTATAAAAAAAGCCGGCTAATATCTGTTCGGAAGCACCCGGAAAAAGTTCATACCTGAAATCAATATT
>JAQTOL010000445.1 GCA_028748945.1 Paludibacter sp. | reverse complement strand
ACGGGATGATGCAGATGGCCATTGAAGGTAGAAAAATGTTTGTTAAATTATCGGTTTTAGAAACGGACAGCACCCGAAGAAAAGTAAAGATGTTGATTGATACTGGTGCAGAATTAAACGCCTGGTTCCAAACATTTAAGAAACAATCTGTTCATATTCCGAAAAACAGAATTTACGGGGTTATAGGACAAGGTTTAAACGGAGAAATTGCAGGAGCATTCGGACGTATATCTCAAATTTGTTTCGGAGATTTTTGTCTGAATAATGTTATTGTGTCTTTTCCCGATTCGGCTGCAATTGTTGATATTGTTACTGATCAGGAGCGCGATGGTACGATAGGAAGTGAGATATTAAGTCGCTTTAATCTTTTCATCGATTATAGTCAAAAACAGTTGTTTTTTAAGCCAAATAGTAATTTCAAGAAACCATTTAATTACAACATTGCCGGAATAGAAGTAACTCAGGTACTCCCTTTAATTCCTCAAACAGAAGTCTGGCGTGTTTGGGAAAATTCACCTGCTGCAATTGCCGGTGTACAGGTAGGTGATCAGATAATTGAAATAAACGGGCAAAAAGCATTTCAGATGAGCGTCGGCGAAATAAAAATGCTGATGGAAACACCATCCAAAGGAACAATGGAACTGACTCTGCTTCGCAACGATAAACAAATTTCAGTTAAAATTAATATGAAGAGTAAACTTTAATGATAAAAAATAGTTAGTAAATACATGTTGAATTCATATACTTAAATAAAAACACGGAATTAAAGCTGAAAAAACTACATGAGAAAAAAAGGAAATAGACGTATTGTTCTCAGTAAAACGAAACTGATTGGAATTCTGTTTTTTTTTCTTAGTTGTCAAAATACGGTTTTTTCTCAAATATCTCTGGATAGCTATGCCGAAGTTGGGAGCAATGCCGTTTCTCAGGGAATTTACGGTAGCATATCGGCCCAGGTTTCAGGGCAATTTGGAAGTTTTAATCTTACTACCGGGGGGTTGTTGTCATTATCTAATGAAGGAGCTGATATTTTTTCGGCTTATTCCCTGGCAATTTCAAATGACATTGAGATAAATAAACACAAAATTGATGTAAGTGGTTTCTACCTCTGGAAACCGATTTCTTCCGATTTACGGGAAACCAATTTCGGTTTACTTGCAAAGTACCGGACACGGCATTTTGGTTATATTATTGGATTAAACTCACGCATTTACAGTTTTTCCCGGTCAGCCATCATACGTTATAACTTCCCTGATTCTATTCATACAACTTTTTGGGAACCTTTTAATGCGATGTATAGATTTTCATATTATCAACAGTTTAGTCCGAAATTGAGCTTCGAAGCCAGCATTACCAACTACGATCGCTATTTTATCCAGCAGGAAACAAATCCCATGATTTTGACGAACCTGACTTATAAATATAATTCCAACCTGCATTTTTACAGCGAATTGGGATATATGCAAGCCGGACTATTGAATATGCACGTCAATTATTTTGGACTTTATTTAAGAGGAGGTGTGATATGGCGACTAAATTGAAAATATCACTTTTTGTGTTGATAGTATTTGGGATTACAGGCTGTAACAGTAATCTTGATTTCAGTGGATTCCTCTATTCTCCCGATCGTGTTGACAGCCGTTTTGAAGAGTCGGATGCATGGAATCTAACACATCCTTTTAAAACATTGACGGTAAATTCAGAAAAATATCAGATTTTAGTGTCCGGTGATAGTCATATAGGAGGGCTTATCAACTTCAGAAAAATGCTTGATGAAGCAAAGAAGCCCGAGAATCTGGCTTTTGTGATGGTGGGAGATAATGTAACAGGAAAAAAGGAAGATTATTTGAGATTCAAAAATGAATTGCCTGATTTCAATCAGATTCCATATTTCCTGGTCGTTGGAAATCATGATTTGTATTTCGATGGCTGGAAGACATTTTATGAATATTTCGGATCCTCAACTTATTATTTTACAGTACAAACTCCATTAAATAGAGATATATACATATGTCTTGATTCGGGCGGAGGAACTCTTGGCGACAAACAACTTACATGGCTTAAAAACCTGTTATCAACCAAAAGAGATCAATATCGGAACTGCGTTGTTTTTACGCATGTGAATTTTTTTCGCGATCATCACACAGGTTCGACGAATCCGTTGGAAACTGAACTGGAAGTTTTGTTGCCTTTGTTTGCCCAAAATCGTGTCAATTTAGTTATTATGGGTCATGATCATAATCGGGCAATTGATAAGTTAGGGTGGACCACCTATATTACCATGGATGCATTGCTCGACGGATTCCCGAATGCCAGTTTTGTGAAACTTGAAGTTACAAAAACATCACTCGGCTATGAATTTAAGGATATAAAATAGTTTTGGAATGGAGTCTGAATTTTAATAAAAGCGTCAAACCGATCTTTTTAAAAGTATTGGTTTTACGCTTATTTAGTAAAATAGATAAGCTTATTTCTCAAGCTTCATCAGAAATATCCCGTATCCAATTCCGGCAAAATCGGCTGAACGTGCCATTTGAAATGCCATATATTTCCCATCATCGCTGATAACAGGATTCGAACTTTTATAGCCTTTATAATCACTGAAATAAGTCAATCTTTCCAGCTTTCCGCTCCCATCCAACGGGAGCTTATAAATATCCACAGCACCCGTCTCTTTGTCGCTTTCAACACATGTATATTTACCATCGGGAAAAATACCTTCCGGCTCGTCATATTGTTTGTCAGCATTGGACATATTGGTAATTGCGCCGGTTTCCAGATTCAGCAACATAACTTCCGTTCCCTGAAATCCATAAGCCGAAAAAGTTATGCTATTTTCGAGAGGCGGAACAAAATTCTGTACTTCCATATCTTTGAATTCGGTTTTTAAATTATCAAGTATAACTTTTTTATTCGATAATTTGGGTATTCCATTTTCGTACACAATATCGGCCATATAAAAAAGATTCTGACCCGCTTTGAGACTGTCAGGATATTGATTTTGTGCAACAGTCCAGGCAATTTTCATGTTTTTTCGCGATACGGCTGGACCTTCGCTGCATTTGGTTCCCAGTCTCACGGGTGGTTTTGTGTAACTCTTGTCCAATACCCAGAGTTCCGCTTTTATCTGCCGGTTAACATGTGGATTTGCGGCATCAAAGCTTGTACATCCAGCGAGCAAAACATTATCATT
>JAQTOL010000444.1 GCA_028748945.1 Paludibacter sp. | reverse complement strand
CGGTTGGATTTAGGAGTAAATTTCCACAAACAATTGAAACACGGTCGAAGAACCTGGAACGTCAGCGTATATAATGCTTACAATCAGCTAAATCCATTCCTGACGACTGTAACTACAAAATACAATTATAATTATCAAACAGGAATGATGATGTCAGAAAAAAAGGCATTAACCCAAATCTCCATATTCCCGATTATTCCATCTGTAAGTTATACCTATAAATTTTAATTTCTTCAAATAAGAATCATTATGAAATCAATTAAAATAGTTTTAAGCATATTCGCAAGCCTTTTTATTTTTATTTCCTGCGAAAAAGACATAGAATTTAATGGAGAAATTACCGACCCACTTATTGTCGTGAATAGCTATATTACACCCGATTCTGTCGTTTCGGCACATATTTCCGAAAGTCGCTTTTTCCTGAAAGATAGCATTACCTACAAAAACATAAATAATGCTGATGTTTCTGTTTGGGTAAACGGAGTTTTTAAAGAAAAAATGAATTTGGTAGAGAAAGGCATGTATCATGGCACCTATAAGCCGATTGTAGGTGAAACAATTAAAATTATTGTAAATGTCCCGACAAGAAAAGAAGTAAGTTGTGAAACAAAAATTTATTCCCAACCGGTTATTAATTCAATTGATACCGCCAATATATGGACAGGTGATCGTTATGAAATTCAAAGTTCCGGTACTTCGTATGGAAATGGCCCGATGACATGGGTGTATGATACTATAGCAACTGTAACCGGTCATACAATCAATTATACTCTTAAATTTAATGACAATGCCAATGAGCAAAATTTTTACCGTCTGGTTGTACAAAACATTGAACACTACACAGTAACCGATACAATCATGCATACTTCAAAAGATAGTATAATGACTAATTATTATTTTAATTTCACGGATGTAGTTTCAGGAAATAATACAACGAATGACCCAACAGCTATAATTGGAGGTGGTTATTATTCATATAATATGTATAATGCTTTTTCCGATGAACTTTTCAACGGAAAAACTTATTCACTTACTTTTAGTACCAACGAAGATATTTGCAAATATTCCCCTGAATATACTTATGGAAGAGAAACACCAGATAGAAAAGAAATTAAGATTTATCTTCAAAGTATCAGCAGGGACTATTATCTGTATCTCAAATCAAGGGCAGCCGGCAGTGGAGGTGAAAATTTCTTTTCGGAGCCTGTTCAGATACATAATAATATTGTGGGCGGAATTGGGATATTGGGGAGTTACACTTCTAGTTTGGTATACAAATTTGATTTGTAAAAGGCTACTTTTTATAAAATGAATGTCGGAGAAGAACTCAACTTTCAATTTGTAAGCAATGTTTTAAATTTATTTTTAATTTGCATGTTTTTTGAAGTATTTTATAAATATATTGATAAAAACAACGCAATTTTCTACAAATATAATTCAATTTAAAACTACTCGTAAAGCTTATTAAATAAGGCTTTATAAAAATATATCACTCGTTTGAGTAAATAAAGTTACTTTTATATACCAATTTGAAATTAATCTTGTATTTTTGCGTCGTTTTATACTCAAAACAATCGTTGATGAGAAAAAGACCAGACAAGCTACTTCTTAAATTGTATAAATATGAAAATTGGAATTCCAAAAGAAATCAAGAACAACGAAAGCCGCGTTGCTCTGACCCCATCGGGAGCAAAAACGTTGGTTGAGAACGGACATACCGTATTGATTGAAACCCATGCAGGTGAAAACAGCGGATTTAGTGATGAGCAATACATGAAAGCAGGTGCTCAAATTCTTTCAACACCTGAAGAAGTATTTGCTTCTGCAGAGATGATTATGAAAGTAAAAGAACCAATTTCCAGCGAATACAAGCTGATCCGTCCCAATCAACTAATTTTTACTTACTTTCATTTTGCATCCGGCGAAGAATTAACTCATGCTATGATCGCCAGCGGAGCAGTATGTTTAGCTTACGAAACGGTTGAAAAATCAGACCGTACCTTGCCCCTGCTTATTCCCATGTCCGAAGTTGCAGGTCGCATGTCCATTCAGGAAGGAGCGCGTTGCTTAGAGAGACCATCGGGTGGTAAAGGCATTTTGCTTGGCGGAGTACCGGGAGTAAAACCGGCTCATGTTCTTGTTTTGGGAGGTGGCGTTGTAGGCACACATGCCGCTTTAATGGCTGCCGGTCTAGGCGCTCACGTTACAATTGCCGACATTTCATTGCCACGCCTGCGTTACCTGAGTGAAATTATGCCGGCCAATGTTGACACCATGATGTCGACAACGTATAATATCGAAGAACTTTTGCCACTTACCGACTTGGTCATCGGAGCAGTATTAATCCCTGGTGCAAAAGCTCCACATCTTATCACCCGTGATATGCTGAAATTGATGCAACGGGGTTCTGTTTTAGTGGATGTTGCCATCGATCAGGGTGGTTGTTTCGAAACATCGCATCCAACAACACATGCCGATCCTGTTTATACTGTTGACGGAGTTATGCACTATTGCGTTGCCAACATTCCGGGTGCCGTTCCGTTTACTTCTACGCTTGCACTTACTAATGCCACCTTACCTTATGCATTAAAATTGGCTAATCTGGGTTGGGAAAAAGCCTGTGAAGAGAACGAAGATCTTCAAAAAGGACTTAATATTGTACATGGAAAAGTTGTTTGTAAGGCAGTTGCCGATACATTTGGATTATAATCCAAATTGACTTCATACTTCCAGTATATTTTTCATTGCATTCAAAATCATTTTTCTGAGGGCTTCAACAAGGTTGAGGCCCTCATTGCATCAATAAAAATCAATCCCTGATAACCAAAAAACTAAAAGATTTTTCGATAAATTCAATTACCTTTGTTGCTATTACTGATATTCTAAATTGAATAAACAACCAATTATAGCTACAAATTCAAAATTCAATATAAACCACATGATAAGGAGTACAACTAGAGAAGGCAGTATAAAACCTGAGGATATTGTTATTTCAAAAATCAAAGAATTAATAAGTTCGGGGGTATTGAAACCAGGAGACAAGCTACCGGCAGAAAGAACGCTGGCGCTTGATTTGGGAGTTGGAAGAACTCAAATAAGAGAGGCATTGCATAAACTTGAGTTTTATGGTATCATCAAAACACTTCCCCAAAGTGGTTCGGTGATAAACGGACTTGATATTACAACGCTTGATGGATTAAT
>JAQTOL010000443.1 GCA_028748945.1 Paludibacter sp. | reverse complement strand
GTCATTGTACCATCAGAGGCAATCGTCCATTTGGCTTTATCCATATTTCCAAGTTTATAATTGGCCGTTACAACCAAATTGTTTCCGGAAGTTTTTATATCAAATCCTGTGAAAACAGCTGCATCGGTAAATTCTGTATAGGTGCGCTCTTTTGCTTTGGCTTGTTCGTCATCATGGTTGTAAAACTGATCCAATGACCGATCGGCACGACGGGCAGCAAAAAAGTGCGGACCGTTTGCAAAACTGATTTCGCGATGATCAACAGATACGCCTGCTAATTCTCCATTTTTTTGACTGAATGTAAATTCAGTTTTCCCTGCATTCACAATTAATTTATCATCTTTTGTTTCAGAAACAGGCGTAACTACTATTTCATCAATTGTTTTCGTTTGTTTTTCAATTTTCAGGGGGAACGACCATTGCCAGAGTTCTTCGTTCCTGTAATCGAAAACTGTCAGAAACAATGCATCTGCTTGCGGATCAATGGTTGTGTTCAGATTCAGTTTTCCGGTTGAATGAGCCGCAATATCGGAACCTGTTACTTCACCTTGTTTCAATACTTTTATCGTTCCTTTTTCGTCGGAAGCAGAGGGGAATTTCACCTGTTTCCAAACAAAACGGCAGGAATTGACATTCCGAAAATCATAGCGGTTTTCGATGGTCAATATTCCGTTGAAATTTGCATCGATATTCTTTTCAACTACCTGCACCGGAGACCAAACCTGTTTTATTGTGTAATAACTTCCTTCTTTTTCGTGGTGGGGTCCCACAATTCCATCGCAGGCATAATTTCCCTGATTATCGATAAAACCATTCATATCAACCCGTTTCACACCTTCGTCGGCAAGTACCCAAAGAAAACCACCGGCACAACGCGGATGTTTGCGCATCATTTCCCAATAATCGTACAAGCCCGCACCCAATCCGCCATCGTACAATCCATGTAAAAATTCAGTCGGCATAAAGATTTCCGGTTTACGCATGTATTCCTGCGATTCGCCATACGAACGATAATGCATGGTTTCGAATCCTCCAAAATTTCCCTGCGGATGAACAACCGGACGTTTTTGCAAATCATATTTCCAAAATTCGTCATTCAGTTCGTTGTTCCAACCGCCTTCGTTGCCGTTACTCCACCAGGTAATACAAGGATGATTTACATCACGTTCCACCATTTCTTTTACCAGTTTAACACCAACAGGCGTATCATAATGGCCGTGCCAACCCCCCAATTCATCCATTACATACAATCCAAGTGAATCACAAGCATCCAAAAATTCGGGATCGGCAGGGTAGTGTGACAAACGTACAGAATTCATATTCATACTTTTAATCAAAAGTACGTCTTCAATGTTTTTTTCTTTGGAAAGTGTCCTGCCACTTTCCGGACGAAAACTGTGACGATTTACACCTTTTATCAGAACTTTTACACCGTTGATATAGATTCCATCACTTTGACGGACCTCAATGGTTCGGAAGCCAAATTTTTCTGAAATTTGATGTAAAACGGTACCATCACTTGCCAGTAAAGAAACCTGAGCGGAATAGCGGTTAGGAGTTTCGGCAGTCCAGAGAAGTGGATTTTTGACCGATAATTCAACAATTGTCCAATCACTGCCTTCCTTTACCGGAGTAATGGATTCAGCAACTTTTTTATCCTTATCGTCAAAAATAATTGTTTTAATATTTGCGGTTTCAATAGCTTTATTGATGTAACAAGCAGCTCTGAAGGTTCCATCAGCTTTTGCATCAATGGAAAACTGTTGAATATTGATTACCGGCAGGATTTCAAGAAAAACCGGGCGAAAAATACCGCCAAAGTTCCAGTAATCGGCACGCCGTTCAGCGAGATTCACATTCGAGTCGGCACTTTCTTTACTCACGGTTACTTCAAGCAGATTTTTTTTACCGTACTTAACTCTTTCGGTTATGTTGTACGAAAACCTGTAAAATGCACCCTGATGTACCTGTCCTGCTTTTTGTCCGTTTATTTTCACTTCTGTGTCGGTCATGGAAGCTTCGAAGTTCAGAATAATTTGTTTCCCACGCCAGGCTGCCGGCACATCAAATTCATATTTGTACATTCCTTTTTCATCGGCAATTCCTTCGGCAGTCGCTTTTCCGTAAAACTTGATTCCGTACTGATATTGCCCGAAACCCTGCAATTCCCAACAGGAAGGCACTCCAATCTTTGTCCATTTGCCGGAATTCATACCACCGGTACAAAAGAAATCCCATGGCACCATATCGTCACACCCATGCCCCGACAGGTAAACACGCTCGGTTAAGGGAACTGGTTTTTGCGCAAAAACAAAGGAAAATAAAAGTGAGGCAAAGGCAGCCAGAGCAAAGGTTTTTATACGATTCATCCGATTTCAGAAATTAGACGTGACAATGTAAAAATTAGACGTCAAAATTATATAATTGTACCCAGCAAAAATGCTATTTGGTGATGGGAGCAAATTGCAATTGAGCTATCATAGTCTATCCAAAAGCATTCTATACTGAGAATATCTCCCCAATCTTTTCTTTCAATTCCTCAAAAATTCCCGCATTGGCAGCCAAAACCATACCATTTTCGAAATAATTATTTTCGCCTTTGAAATCAGAAACAAAACCTCCGGCTTGTTGGATAATCAGTACTCCGGCTGCAATGTCCCAGGGTTTGAGGTTAAATTCGTATCGGCCATCGAACCGACCGCAAGCCACATAAGCCAGATCTGAAGCAGCTGAACCGCTCAAACGCAAACCATGTGTGTTTTTCATGAAATAATCAACAGAAGCGAGTAGTTCGGGATAACGCTCCATATAATGATGCGGGCGACCAAAAACAATCAGGGCATCAGAAAGTTTATTGACTTTTGAAACCCGAATTTCAACTCCGTTTAGGTAGGATTTACTGCCTTGCCAGGCATAGAATATTTCATTTCGGGTAATTTCGTAGATTACGCCAACCACGGGCTCAGTCTTGTAAGTCAAAGCAACGCTAATGGCGAAAGGTGTGGAAGCATGAATAAAATTAGTGGTTCCGTCCAACGGATCGATAATCCAGAGATACTCCTCCCCATCCGCTCGTGCAGTTCCTTCTTCGGTTACAAAACCAGCTTCGGGAACGATTTCTTTCAATGCTTTTACTAACAGCTTTTCCGCTTCCTGATCGACATAGGAAACAAAGTCATTTTTACTTTTGGTTTCTACTTT
>JAQTOL010000442.1 GCA_028748945.1 Paludibacter sp. | reverse complement strand
TTCTGTTTTTACTTTTTCCGAAATGGCTTTACCATCAATTAGTGTATACATATTTTAGCCCCCTTCTTATTCCCCCAAAGGGGAAAGATAAAATGTAATGTGTAAATATTATTCTAAAGCACTCTCTATTGTCCCCCTTGGGGGATTTAGGGGGCTTCTATCTTCGTTTTCCCATTTTCAATTTCCCCTGGCTGACCGTCGCCATTTTCATCATTTTCCCGGTTTGTTCAAATTGTTTCAACAAACGGTTGACATCCACAATGGTTGTGCCGCTGCCTTTGGCAATGCGGGTTTTCCGGCTTCCATTCAGAAGGCTCGGGTTTTCACGTTCATGAGGAGTCATGGAATGAATTATTGCTTCAATGCCCTTAAAAGCGTTATCATCGACTTCCACATCTTTTAATGCTTTGCCCATTCCGGGAATCATAGCTGCCAGATCCTTGATATTTCCCATTTTTTTAATTTGGGCTATTTGAGAAAGGAAGTCATTGAAGTCAAACTGGTTTTTAGCAATACGTTTTTGTAAACGGCGCGCATCCTCTTCATCGTATTGTTCCTGGGCACGTTCCACCAATGAAACAATATCACCCATTCCCAAAATACGGTCGGCCATACGTTCAGGATAGAAAACATCCAGTGCATCCATTTTTTCACCTGTACCGACAAATTTGATTGGTTTGCTAACTACCGAACGAATGGAAAGGGCAGCACCACCACGGGTATCACCATCCAGTTTAGTTAAGATTACACCGTCGAAGTTCAGTCTGTCATTGAATTCCTTCGCTGTATTTACGGCATCTTGTCCGGTCATGGCATCCACCACAAACAGAATTTCCTGCGGATTAATAGCTTTTTTGATGGCGGCAATTTCGTTCATCATCATTTCATCCACGGCCAAACGACCTGCCGTATCGACAATCACAACATCGTGACCATATAATTTGGCATGTTTAACAGCCGCTTCGGCAATTTTTACAGGATTTTTACTTTCCAGATCCGAATATACGGGTATTCCAAGTTGTTCTCCAAGTACTTTCAACTGTTCAATAGCAGCCGGACGATACACATCACAGGCAACCAACAAAGGGTTTTTTGCCCGCTTTGTTTTCAAATAATTAGCCAGTTTTCCCGAGAAAGTGGTTTTTCCTGATCCTTGTAATCCCGACATTAAAATGACAGCCGGAGAACCTTTCAGATTAATGTCCACGCTGGCACCACCCATAAGTTCGGCCAATTCATCATGAACAATCTTTACCATCAACTGGTTTGGTTTCAGAGAAGTAAGTACATTCTGACCAATGGCTTTCTCTTTCACCGTATCGGTAAATGTTTTGGCAATTTTAAAGTTTACGTCGGCATCCAATAAAGCCTTACGAACATCTTTCAGCGTTTCGGCAACATTGATTTCGGAAATTTTACCTTCCCCTTTGAGGATTTTAAACGACCTTTCCAGTCTTTCACTTAGAGATTCGAACATATTGATATAGATGTTATATTGCTTTTTTTTTGAGAGTGCAAAGGTACAAAAAATGTACAAACAGGCAAAGTGAAACAGAAAGAGATCCCAACTCGTTGTGATCCGTTTATCATACGAAAAGGAGCCGGTGTAAACCGGCTCCTTTTACGGGATAAATTTATTCTCAAATGCTTCCGAATCTGCTTTTAAAGCCTTTATTATTACAACATTATACATTGACCGGTAGCGTCGATAGCAGGAGCAATACTTTTTCCGGAAAGAATAGTATCGAAATCTTCTTGCGAAAGAATCTGCTGCTCATAGACGATGCCTCTTATTTTCAGGTTCCATGCGAAGGCCCGCAGATGGAATTCTGAGCCCCGAAGCAGATGAGCGTACACATTCACGACATCCTGATTTTGAGATTCTTCTATCAATTTTTTTAAGTCTGCAATATCGTATTCTTCAATATATGCACCGGTTTTTAATGCTTCCGTATCATTTGTTCCCGTAGCAATTAATTTGTCGTACAAATCCTGAACTTCCACATTTGAAAACTTACCGGCTTCTGTAATTGCCGGATCAGTCATTTCATAATAATTTATTAACGACAAAACAGCCTGTGTGTGTCGCAATTCACTGTTTGAAATACGATCGAATACAATCAGTTTATACGAATTATAAAATGAATCGTAAACATCCTGTGCTAATTTCTCTTCTTCACGCATTTTGAGGAGACCTTCCATGTCGGAAGCTGTCAGATCCGATGAATCGGTGGTGATGGCCGGAATATCCATTACTTCATTTATAACGCCATTTTCCAGGTCTTCAGTCAGGAGGTTGGCATCGGTTTGCTCGCATGAAATGAAAGAAATTGTAAGTGAAAACAGAGCTAATGCTAATAATTTAGATTTCATAATTTTGAGGTTTAGTAGGTGAATAATATGTGTTTAAATATAAATCTCATTTATTTAGTTGTTTCCCTGTTGTCACAGACTCCGTTTTTGTTTGCGTCAACATAATTGGGTCCTTTCCTGTTCTGTGTATTTACAGCCAATCCTCGGCATCTTCCGTTTCCACGTCCATTACCATAGCCGTTTCTGTTGCCGTTGCCTTTCCCGCTTCCATTCATCAAACCTTTCCCGTTTCCGGTTGTACAGGTTTTGTTCTCGTAATTATCGCAAACGTTGTTGTTATTTGCATCAACATAACACGATTTTTTTGTTTCTGTTTTAGTTGTGGTTGTCTTTTGATTTTGTGCACTTGAAATGCTTACTGCGGCAAATAATGCCAGCGTTGCGATTAAAATTTTCGTTTTCATTTTTCTTTAAATTTAAAATGTTTCACTTATATGGTTAGTTATTTTGATTTCCTCTGTGTTTGTTCCTGAATCCGTTCATTCCATTTCCCCTGCAGTTTCCGTCAATAAAAAACGGCTTAAAGACAAATTGTAATTCATCCAGTTGTTTGGCTGTACATACCTTTTTTATTTTGAGATAAAACTGATTTGTTGTTTTTTTTAGCTCGGCATGCAACAAGCCCGTTTTATTTGATAAATCTTCTAATTTCAAGGTATCGGAATTTTCTTTTTTTAATTCAATAAAACTTTCGTTTTTCAATGAGTCTATTTGACTGATAATAGCATTTGCCCGGGGTTGAAATTCCCGGTTTGCTACTCTGAATGCATTCATTTGTTCCTGATTAAATCCCAATGTTTGACGGAAATACCTGCCGTTTATTCTGCTTCCACTTTCGGA
>JAQTOL010000441.1 GCA_028748945.1 Paludibacter sp. | reverse complement strand
TTATAACATCGTATCCACCACGTGAATGTGGCATTGCAACCTATTCGCAGGATCTGATTAGCGCTTTGAATAAAAAGTTCAACAAGTCTTTGTCCATTAAAATTTGTGCGTTGGAAAACGGCAAATCCAATTACGATTATCCTGAAGAAGTGAAATATACGCTGGATACATCCCGCACGTCAGCCTATCTTGATCTGATCGAAAAAGTGAATAACGATAATCAAATTCAACTGGTTCTTATCCAGCATGAGTTTGGTTTTTATAACGATCAGAAGCAATCTTTTCTGCAATTAATGTATGAACTGATTAAACCGATAGTAGTCGTTTTTCACACCGTACTTCCCAATCCCGATGAGCGATTACGGTTGGAAGTAAAGAATATTGTTGCTGCCAGTAAGTCAATCATTGTTATGACGAAGACATCGGCCGATATACTCATGAATGATTACGGTATTTCGAAGCAAAAAATCAAGGTGATAGCTCACGGAACACACCTGGTTCAGCATTTGAATGAAAAATCCCTGAAAGAAAAATACAATTTAAGCGGTCTTAAAGTACTTACTACTTTTGGATTGCTCAGCGCCGGTAAAAGTATCGAAACGACGCTGGATGCCTTGCCTGCCATAATAAATAATTGTCCCGAAACCATTTTTCTGATCATAGGGAAAACACATCCCGAAGTTGTGAAAAACGACGGAGAAGTTTACAGGGAAAGTCTTATTCAGAAAGTAAAAGATCTGGGGATTCAGGGTCATGTGCGGTTTATAAACAAATACCTTGCTTTGGAAGAGTTGCTTGAATACTTACAACTAACCGATATTTACCTGTTTACAACCAACGATCCGAATCAGGCTGTGAGTGGAACCTTTGCATATGCCATGAGTTGTGGATGTCCCATTATTTCCACACCAATCCCTCACGCCAAAGAAGTCCTGACTAAAGATACCGGAATTATCTTTGATTTCCGTAATTCAAAACAATTAGCCGAAAGTGTTAACTTACTTTTAAACGATTATCCCCTGCGGAAAAGTCTTATGGTAAATACCCTGCAGAAAATAGTTTCTACTGCCTGGGAAAATTCGGCGGTGGATCATGCCCGGTTATTTCAGGAAATATCCGGCAATAAAATTCAACTACAATATAATTTACCGGAAGTAAATTTGAGCCACTTCAAGGCAATGACTACTGAATTTGCTATGATTCAGTTTTCAAAAATCAATCAACCCAATCTTAAATCGGGTTATACCCTCGATGATAATGCACGGGCATTGGTGGCCAGCTGCATGTCTTTCAAATTATTTCACGAGAAGGAGAGCCTGAATGCAATTCGCAAATATCTTGATTTTATAAAGTTCTGCCAGCAACCAACCGGCAACTTTTTAAACTATGTGGACAGCGAACATAATTTTACGGATCAAAACGGAGAAGTCAATCTGGAAGATTCCAACGGAAGAGCTATCTGGGCATTGGGCTATGTGGTTTCATTAAAAGAAATGTTACCAAAAGCCATCACGGCCGAGGCCATAAGTATTTTCGAAAAAGCGAGGGTTGATATGCAGAAGGTAAAATCACCCCGTGCCATGTCTTTCGTTATGAAAGGATTATTTTATTTTAGAAAGGGAACAAAATCAATTGATCATCAGGACACAGTAAGAGTGTTTGCCAATCGGTTACTTGAAATGTATAAACATGAATCGAACATGGTATGGGAATGGTATGAAAGTTATATGACCTATGCTAACAGTATTTTGCCCGAAGCCATGCTTTATGCCTGGCTCATGACGGGTGAAAACATCTATAAAGACATTGCCCGTACATCATTTAATTTTCTGTTGTCGTTGACATTCAATAAAAACGGAATTGAAGTGATTTCCAATAAAGGCTGGTTACACAAAGGACAGGAAACCGGACAGTTTGGTGAGCAGCCTATCGATGTAGCCTACACCATTATGACCCTGAGTAAATTTTACGATGTGTTTATGGATGAAGATTATCATCAAAAAATGGTAATAGCATTCGACTGGTTTTTGGGGAATAACCGTTTACATCAGATTATTTATAATCCCTGCACCGGAGGCTGTTACGATGGATTGGAAGAAACCCATGTGAACCTGAACCAGGGTGCCGAGTCGACGGTGAGTTACCTGATGGCGCGGTTAACCATGGAAAAATACAAAAATGAACAGTAAAATCCGAAAATCAATTGCAGTCATTGTGGCTCACCCCGATGATGAAACATTATGGGCGGGTGGAATTATACTGGAACATCCGATGAACGATTGGTTTATCGTATGCCTTTGCAGGGCCAGCGATAAAGAGCGGGCCGGGAGGTTTAATGATGCACTGACAGAATTAAAAGCCAAAGGCATTATGGGCGATCTGGATGATGGACCCGATCAACATCCCCTGGATGAAAAGGAAGTAGAAAAGGAGATATTGAGCTTATTACCAAAAACTCATTTCGATTTAATTTTGACACACGATGCTGCCGGTGAATATACCCGGCATCTGCGACACGAAGAAGTCAATAAAGCAGTGCTGCTGCTTTGGCATGATGAAAAAATAACAGCTAAAGAACTTTGGACATTTGCTTACGATGACGGGAAGAATGCCCATTTCCCTCTTGCAATTAAAATGGCTGATGCCATTGAATTATTACCGGAAGAAATTTGGGAGAAAAAATACAAAATCATTACGGAAACCTATGGTTTTCAAAAAAATAGTTGGGAAGCAGAAACAACACCAAAATCGGAAGCATTCTGGCAGTTTAAAAGCCCGAAACACATTAAGAAATGAATTTTTAAAACAGAATAATAAGATAGAATTTTCAAAACACTGAGTATTGAAAAATTAAAATCATAATATGAAAGTACTGGTATTGTATGAATATCCCCCGACTCCGGGAGGACTGGCAACACAGGGAGATTTACTATATAAAGGTTTGTTGGAACTGGGTGTTGATGTACATGCAGCACATTTCGAATCGGATCAGGAAAAAGAATGGTATTACCGTTGGTTTAAGCCCGATGTAGTGGTTGGAATAGGTTATTGGGGATATACGCCTCATTTAATTCTAAATCCTCAAAAATTTGGTGCTTTGCCCGTTCCCTGGTTGGTTTCCGATGGATATATAGCCAATTATCAGGATGTGTTGAATAAACTTCCGCTAATTTTGGTTACGTCCAATTGGGTAAAGGAAATGTATGTCCGTGA
>JAQTOL010000440.1 GCA_028748945.1 Paludibacter sp. | reverse complement strand
TTAGTCTGTCTGTGTTTGAGAAAACTACTATAAATGAACTGTTTATAAAACAACATTACATAAACAATACTACTCAAGATTCTAATCAACTGACTATCTTTGATTTATAACCGGACAGTAGTGATTTATGATGAAAAAAAAACAGGAGACAAAAGTAACTCTGTCCCCCTTTAGGGGTTATATCTTTATTCTTTATACACCGGATAATCGGTATACCCTTTTTCGTCTGCAGAATAAAATAAATCCATTTTGAGTTCCTGCGACAACGGCCAATCGTTTTCCAGTCGTTCCACTAAATCGGGATTGTTAATAAACGGACGACCAAAAGCAATTAAATCAGCCTTACCGGTTTCAATATCCGCTTCGGCCCGTTCCTTATCGTAACCGCCTGAAAGGATAAGGGTGTTTTTAAATCGTGTACGAATAATTCCTTTGATTTCATCCGGAACTTCGGGAGCTCCCATGGCTGAATGATCTACTAAATGCAAATATACAATTCCCAGTTTATTCAACTCTTCGGCTAAATAAGTATAGGTTTCGGCAATCTCGGGATAATGCGGCATATCACTCGCTACACCGTAAGGCGATAGACGAATCCCTGTCTTTTCTTTTCCAATTGTTTCTACCACTCCTGTTACGACTTCCAATACAAAACGGCAACGGTTTTCTATACTTCCTCCATATTTATCGGTACGTATATTGCTCACCGGCGACAGGAATTGTTCGAGTAAATAACCATTGGCAGCATGAAGTTCCACACCATCAAAACCGGCTTCAACAGCATGTTTGGCTGATGCGATATATTCTGTTAATGTCAATAACAGGTCCTGATCATCCATTTGCTTAGGAACAGGAAAATCCTGCATTTGCTTTGCATCGGTCCACATTTGTCCGGCAGCTTTCACAGCCGAAGGTGCAATGATCTGAGCTCCTACGGGAAGATTAAGTGAATGGCTGATACGTCCGGTATGCATCAACTGTAAAAAAATATGTCCCCCCTTTTTATGCACTGCTGAGGTGACTTTTTTCCAGCCTTCTACCTGTTCTTTGCTAAAACAACCCGGAATGCGGGCGTACCCAAGTCCATTGGGAGATGGAGCCGTTCCTTCCGTAATAATCAATCCGGCTGTGGCCCGTTGACCATAATATTCTGCCATCAGGTCATTGGGTACATTCCCAATGGCACGACAACGTGTCATGGGTGCCATAACCATATGATTACTCAATGCTAATTTTCCTAACTTTGCCGCTGTAAATAATTTATACTTGTTCATAATTTTGTTGAAATTGGATCGTTTAATTTTACTTTATTAATTTGTATTTGAGAACTCTGCCAGGTGAAACAAATTCTATTTCCTATTGTTTATTTTAATTTCTTTTAGTTCAATACTGATTTCATTTACATGCTGATTCATATCGGCTTTGAACAATTCCCATTTCAATTTTTCATCCTTGTTATATTCATCCAGTTTAATTATCAGGTTATTATTGTCATTCTCCAGACTGTTTACTTTTCTGGAATTTGTATATGCAATTGGATGATTCTTTATTTCGTTGATTTTGTTTTTATTGGACCTTATTCTCTTTTCCGTTTCCAACATATAAACTGTGCGATCATCAGGGATTGGATTTTGCTTTTCATCCTTATTTTTAATTGGCTCCTGAATCATTGCTTTATTAACAGAGTCACTATCATTTGTTATCAGTCTTTTCTCCTTAACCGCTTCAAAGGCAGCCCCGGTTTTTTGACCATGTGATTCGCAGGAAGCTACAATCGTTGTTAAACTGACGATGATAATCAGCCGGATAAGATTCGTTTTTATTTTCATATTCTTCAGTTTTTAAATTTTCTTTCTGTTCAGGAAATTGGAAATACTTACTGACTTATTTCAGGGATCAGTTACAGACAGGTTCTTACTTATTTTCAATTACCTACATATAATTATTTTAATTGAAATATTTTATCGGAATGAACTTCCTTTGCCCATTTTTCCATAGTGAATATCTCCATATAAGATTTTGGTTCAATGCCTAATCTACCGGAATATGGATGATCCAGCATAATAATAATAAAGAGAATCATCCCGATAAATATCCCCAAAAGTGCATTTAGGGTGATATGCATGATATGATGTTCTATATCCATCAACATGGCGCATATAAGTGTGATGAATGCACCTAATATTATTGGAAACCACAATGGAGGTGGAATCTCTGTTTCCATAGAGGTTGACCGAAGTCCACGATAAGTAGCCAGTTGATTTAAATGATTGAACATTTCGGATACTAACTGAATCTGAAATGAATTTTTTGGATTTAGATTTTCCATTTTATTAAATACACGATTCAACGATTCCGTCGTCTTTCTACTTGGTTTCATGCTTTCCATGTTGGGGAATTCTTCATCAATTACATTGAAAGCAAAGTCCAGGTAAACAATCATAAGTTGTTTCGATTCGATGGTATCGGGATAATACTTAATGTCCCTGTATAAGCCCATAGCTGAACTGCCTTCTTTATTCACGTTACTCTTTGTTTCATTTAATTGCCCCCATACCATATATACCACAAAGCTGAGCAACAGGGAGTAAAAACTGGCTATTACCAGAAAAAGAAATCCGGTGACCTCATTATGCGACCTCAGTATTTTGACATTAACATATTTACGAAACAAAAATGTCCCCAATCCTCCTATAATTGCCCCAAAAGAAAGAAGCAAAATGAAAAGTAACAGGGTGGGAATTTGAAGCATATAATAGGTTATAGCCATCTTTATAAATAGTTTTAATGAGGGAATTATCGTTTTGCAAAATTAAACAGTTGATACTAATTGGTGTTACATAATATTCTAAATAAGTTACATTATTCATACTAATAGATGGGTATGTCAATTCATTTTTTATAATCAGAACTTTCGAACATAACAAAAGCAGGTGAAATTGAATCAATTTCACCTGCTTTTGTTATTATTCATATTTAAATATCCTGCATAGCGTATGTCAGAGCAAAGCGGAGACTTCTCACCGCTTCCGCATGTAATGAGGTAACTATCGGGAGAGGGGTTTTGCAGCATTTAGCAGAAAAAAAAATATCGACGTATTTATTTTTTTTCTCTTTTTTATACGACTTATTGAAAAAAACCATTATATTTGCCCCGTAAACATAATCTACAGACAGATTTAGGTTAATTTAGGTAAGAACAGACCGGTTCGAGAGAATCAGTCTGTTCGT
>JAQTOL010000439.1 GCA_028748945.1 Paludibacter sp. | reverse complement strand
GATAGGAGAAATTGTGCTTGAGCACATTCAGGTTGTCAAATAAAGGCTGCATATAAGGAGCCACTTTCTGCTTCTCGTCACCCGGCAAAAAGCCAAGATCTTTATTTCCTAACGCCACGATAGGACGAGCGAGCAAGATTTGCTTATAGGCTTCGTTTTTATGAAGGGCTGCTGCCAATGCCAATAAGGTTTTTCCGGTTCCTGATTTACCTGTCAAAGCCACCAGTTTGACATCATCATCCAACAGGACATTCATCGCGAATGTTTGCTCGGCATTACGAGGTTCAATCCCAAAACAACGCTCCTTTTCAATCCGTTTTACCATACCTGTCTGAGGAATGTATCGAGCCAGAACACTCGAACGAACACTTTTCAAAACAAAACAGTCTTGTGGCTCTATGTCCGAAGCAAAATCCAGTTCTTCGAGCGGAATAATACCACCGTTTGTATATAATTTGTCAATTAATTCGGGTGCTACATTTTCATAAATCTCATGATTCTTTTCAAAAACATTGAAATCGGTCACTTTATCGTTGATATAATCCTCTGCATCCAAACCCAACGAAAGTGCTTTCATTCGGAGGTTAATATCCTTACTAATCAGCACTGTTTTATGCTTTTTCTTTTCTTCTCTCAACACATATGTTGCCGCCAGAATACGATGATCGCAGGTTCTTTCCAGAAATGATCTGGCAATAATATCAGGATAATCTCCTCCTGTCAGAATAAACAATTTTCCTTTGCCCTCTCCAATATCTGCCCCTTTGGAGAATAATTTGTCATCGGCAATTAAATCAAGTTCACGTGCAAATTCCCGGGCATTAAAATTTATCTGTTCATTCCCCTTTTTGAAATGATCAAGCTCTTCCAATACAACAATCGGAATATAAATATCATTTTCTTCAAAATTATGCAGGCATTTATAGTCATGAAGGATAACATTTGTATCTAAAACAAAATTTTTCTTGGCTCCCATATATTAAAAAACAATTTAAAATGGATATTAAATAATTAACAATTTAACTGGCACTAAAATTACAAACTAAATTTGAATTCACCATCCATTATTACTTTAATTTTTAATAAAAAAAACCGTTGATGTAAATAACATCAACGGTTTTCAGAATAATAAAATTCACTTATGCATTACAGCATAATTTTTTGAGTATTTTTACCTACACGAACAATATACAAGCCTTTTGTCAAGTTGTTCATTTCAATAGAACCATTAACTAATTCTGAAGATTGTACCTTAGCTCCCAATGTTGAGAAAATTTCTACAGTCGAACCATTGGCAACATTTTTTACCAATAATTTTTTACCGACAACAGTTGCACTAAATGCATTTGCTGAAGGAGTTGAGAAACCAGTTATACCAAATAAAGCATTCCAAGAAGTTGCAACATGAATACCATCTAGTAATAAAGTAGGTGCCGTATCAGCAGAACTACTTCCTTGTCTGATATTAATCCCACCAATACCTTTTGCTGCTGCAGGAACAGAAGTTCCACCAGTTGTGTTAACAACCCAACCAGCAGTAGGTTCAGCAGTCATTACGGGGTTAACTATTATTGAAGAGGCAGCTGTTGCAACATCAACCTTAACAACTAACAAATATGTTGTATTTAAATCATATGAAGAAGCTGTATAAGTAGGAGAATAAGTACCACCTGATGCATTAAGAATTCCAAAAGCAATTTTTGCACCATCTAACTTAACATAAAGACGACTAAAAAAAGCTGAAGTAGAACCTGTTTCAACAAAATGTATGAAATAATCTCCAACAGATCCTGCAGCAGTTATCTTAGCCAATACAGAAAAATATAAAGTTCCGGTTAATTGTGCTGTAAAAGCCTTTGTTATGTCTTGACCAGTATTTGCTACTGACAGTTCCTGACCAATTCCAGAAGAAGGATAACCTGCATAAGTAATAGTTGAAGCCGTAACAGTCAATGGATTAGTAGTTGAAGTACCAACTATTGCCCAGTCACCAGTTCCAACCATAGGCGTTGTTACCGCATAGTCAAAATTTTCGTTCACGAGAAATTGTGCTTGCATAAACCCGACACAAGCAATAAAAGATAATAATAGAGTAATTTTCTTCATGTTCTTTATTTTTTAAATGAATAAATATTTTTTGTATCAGCAAAGATAATGGATATTTATTACAAAAACAATACATTTTTCTCATTTTTTTAAGATTATATTTTGCAAACAATAAATCATTATATAAATATTTGATATACAGCTTGATTAATTTTCAAATTAAAACAATAATCTTTTATTTATCAACATTATGGATTGAAAATGAGTTATAAAAAAACAGGGTTGTCAATTTAAGTTCAAGAGATAAGTTAACAGTATTTCTACGAAAAAAATATTACCTTTGCAATCATTTTAAAATTGGAATACATGCCGGAAACGTTGGAACCAGAATATATTTTTGAAACAAGCTGGGAAGTATGCAACATGGTGGGAGGCATATATACCGTACTTTCCACACGCGCAGCCACTTTGCAGAAAATTTACTCAGATAAATTGATTTTTATAGGACCGGATGTCTGGACAGATAAAAAAAATCCCTATTTTGATGAATCGGATGACTTATATGCAGACTGGAAAGACTTTACAGATAAAGAATATCATTTAAAAATTCGAATCGGACGTTGGGATGTTCCTGGAAAACCAATAGCTGTTCTTGTTGATTTTTTACCATTAATGGTACGAAAAAACGAAATTTATGGCCACATATGGGAACAGGTGGGTGTTAATTCAATGGCAGCTTTTGGCGATTATGACGAATCTTCCATGTTTGGTTATGCTACAGGAATGATTATTGAAAGTTATTATCGTTTCTTTAATCTGAAACCCGAACAACAGGTGATTGCTCATTTTAATGAATGGATGACAACATTTGGAGCATTCTATATTAAAGAACACCTATCGGCTATAGCTACTATTTTCACTACTCATGCCACCTCTATTGGCCGATCCATAGCCGGAAATCACAAACCGCTGTACGATTATATAAATGAATACAATGGTGATCAGATGGCTTATGAACTGAACATGGTATCCAAACATTCCACTGAAAAGATTGCCGCTCATGTTGTCGATTGTTTTACAACAGTCAGCGAAATAACCGGCAGAGAATGTGAACAATTACTCGACAAAAAACCGGATATAATCACTCCCAATGGCTTTGAAGATGATTTCGTGCCTAAAGGCAAG
>JAQTOL010000438.1 GCA_028748945.1 Paludibacter sp. | reverse complement strand
AGCAAAATTGATATATAATAAGGGAATAAGGGTAGGGGTGATCTATTTATGAATTTCTACTAAGGGTTAGTTAATAAATAAGGTTTATGAAGAAAGAAAACATGATTTTTGTTTTTTCACCCTTAGTCCCTATGTTTGTAAAATAAATAAGCGATGAAAATTGCATAAGTGCCAAGAGTATTATAATTTTGAGAAACCAAACTTAAAACATAAAACTCAGGAACTTATGCAAACACAAAGAAAAGAATTAAATTTTGAAGGACAAAATATTTTTGTTGGTATCGATGTTCATTTGAAAAGTTGGAATGTTTCAATTTTTACGGAGCATTTACATCACAAAACTTTTAATCAGTCTGCAAGTGCAGAAATGTTATCAAATTATTTAGGCTTAAATTTTCCGGGAGCGAACTATTATTCAGTTTATGAGGCGGGATTCAGTGGTTTTTGGATTCATAATAGATTGAAAGAGTTGGGCATCAATAATATTGTAGTTAATCCGGTAGATGTACCCACAACAGGCAAGGAGAAAATGCGAAAAACCGATAAAATTGACAGCAATAAATTAGGGCGTTCTCTTCGAGCAAAAGAACTTGAAGGTATCTATATCCCAAATCAGGAAAGCTTGGAGGATCGATCATTAATTCGAGTTCGCAGTTCGATAGTCAAAGATATGGTGAGACTAAAACTACGAATTAAATCAATGCTCCGTTTTTATGGAATTGAATTTCCTGATGAGTTTCAAGCAAAAGGTAGTCACTGGTCAAAACGTTTTATGAATTGGCTAAAAGAGATTCAACTTCAACATGAGAGTGGAACTTACGCTTTGAGTTTTTTGATAAGTCAGGCCGAGCAACAACGAACTTTATTACTTGCTACAACAAAAAGGATAAAAGAATTATCACAAAGCAATGCATATGTAAAGAAAATGGAATTGATTACAAGCATTCCTGGGGTGGGTATAATTACGGGAATGCTTTTTCTGACGGAAATAGAAGATATAAATCGATTTGATAATCAAGATAAGTTTGCAAGTTTAATAGGTATAGTTCCAAACTGCCATTCAAGTGGAGAGGATAACAGAACGGGCGAAATAACTCCTCGTGGTCATAATTTTCTGCGTAAAGCATTAATAGAAAGTTCGTGGATAGCAGTGTGTAAAGATCCGGCATTGAGTAAGGCTTTCTCTGATTACTTCAAACGCATGGAGCCCAACAAAGCAATAATACGCATAGCACGAAAAGTTACAAATAGAATTTATTCAGTTTTGAAAAACGAAAAGAAATATGAACCAAGAATTGTATAATAAAACCTACAAACAAAATAAAAATTTGAAGTGATCACTATCGCTACTTGCAGCAATGTCTGCTTTCCTTAGTCTGTGGCACTTCTTACTTACTAACTAAAACAGAGAACTGTAGCATTGTCTACTCATAGAAGGTTGTTTGGTAGGTATTTGTAAAAAATGATTCTTATTGGAATTTTACTAAGTTGACAATTGGGTTTTCTTAGGCCATAAAGCGAAACCAGTAATAGTATAAAGGGCCAGCAAAATGCCAGCCCAATATCTGTTACTGTATAACGCAGAAAGTTTATTGCTAATAGGTTGCTCCCCAGCAGAGCCTATTTACTCTTCAACTTTCTGATTACAAAAATAATAGAAGTTTTTGAAATCTATTAATAAAAAATAAAAATACTCTTGAGATTTGGATTACAACATAGAAGTAGCCGGAAACAAATAAAACAGCGCTACCCTTATTCGCTTATTTTGAAGTCGATGAACAGATCTGTCATTTTAATAATGATACTTGCGTTGACCTGCGGAATTAATAAGGGCATTTACTTTTTTTATCATCAAGCTACTAAGGGTACCTGAATAAATAAGGGCAAAAAAGATTTCAGCATTTATTCAACGCCGACCTGATCTTCTTCCTGCGATAGCTATCAGGATGGAAGAGCGAAGAGTTTTGTGTTTAAAAATAAAAGAGACCCTTTCCCCTCCTGCGTCGGTGACTTTCTGCCGATTCGGGAGAAAAGGAAAGATCGCCGCAGCGGGTGATTTATCAATTATATACAATTTGTAAAGCATAGAATTTAAGCGTAGGATGATTTTATATGGATACTTTGGAAAAGAAAAGGTCATTTAAGTAGATTTTTTTTTCAAATGATTAAATCTTGTTTGTTTCAAACAAATATAATGTAACTTTGTGGACCTTAAGTTTCATAATCTTATAATTAGTATAAAATCATGTACAGTATCCGTGTCCTGAAAACAACGCTGTTTTTTTTGTTGGTCTTTTTGAATTATTCTTCCGTTTCCGCACAATTGCACTGGGAATCAATGGTTCTTGAATCCAACACCTGGAAATACCTTGCAGCTACTTCCGAACCCCCTGCCGGCTGGTACCAAAGCAGTTTCGCGGACTCAGGCTGGAGTTCGGGCATCGGCGGTTTAGGTTATGCCGACAATGATGATGCTACGGTGGTTTCAGGCTGTAATTCCCTTTATCTCCGTACACAGGTTAACGTAACCGATTTGAGTCTGATAAAGAAACTGATACTGGATATCGATTATGATGATGCTTTTATCTTGTATATTAACGGGGTGGAATGTGCACGTTCACCCAATGTAACGGGAGCATTTCCATCCTACAATACAACCCTGACCATCGACCATGAAGCGAAAATGTATAGCGGAGGAAGTCCGGAAAGGTTTACTCTCAATCCCGCGTCATTGGTAACGGGTGTCAATACTTTTGCATTACAGATACTGAATCAGGGAATTTCTTCCAGCGATATGTCCGCGCGTGTTTTCTTAGAAGCTTATATCAATCATTCAGGAACCTTATATCATGCTACTCCGACATGGTTCACCGAACCGATAAGTTCCGAATCGGGAAATCTGCCCTTAATCCTTATCAATACCAACAGCCAGACCATTATTCAAAACGTCAAAATTACAGCGGATATGAAGGTATTGAACAGTGCTACGGGTTTAAACAATATCAACGATACTACTTTTGAATACAATGGAAAGGTAGGAATCGAGATTCGTGGCAATACTTCGGCCGGATATCCTAAAAAAAGCTATTCGGTAGAAACCCGGAACGCTGATGCTTCGAACCTGAATGTAAAACTGCTGGGACTGGGTAAAGAGAATGACTGGGTTTTTCACGGTCCTTATTCCGATAAAACATTGATGCGTAATGTCCTTGCCTATAATTTAGGTAACCGT
>JAQTOL010000437.1 GCA_028748945.1 Paludibacter sp. | reverse complement strand
AATAATTAGCCTGCACTAAATATTTGCCATTTATTGCTTTCCTGATCATGAATTCTTCAGGACCATAACCATTGGTAAAGTCAGTTGATATTTTACCTCCTATGCGGGTGAGTTTATGTTCATAGTAACATTTTTCACCGACAGGATCTGTTACCCAAAGATCCATATCGCAATTATCAGTATCCCAGGTCAAACAAACCCGAATACTTACAGGCTCTTTTTTTATCAAACGATGATCGATAAAACCAGCATCAAGCGTCGGATGAAGGGCAAGGATAGCATTGATTTCATTCATAACGATTAACTCTATCCCGGGGAATCGATTATCCCAGTCTTTTTTCACTACTTCATAAAGCGTATGGATTGCTTGTTGATAATTTCCATTGGCTTCGTAAGCAAGTCCTAAATCACGATACGACTGGGGTTCTTCTCCTTTCAATTTCAGAACCTTTTCGAAAACCATCACTGCTTCGGCAAAACATTTAAAGTCAAGAAGTTTATTCCCCAGAGCACGTAATAATTGTGGCGATTCCAACCTGAGTTCGGCGATGTTTGAAAGAACCGTAACAGCCGTATCCTTTTTACCTGATTTTGAAAAGAAATCGGCTGCATCAATATAAAATGAAGGGGTTGTACCGTATTCCTTTTTGAGTTTCAGGTAAGTAGGATACTCTGATCCTGCAGCAGCATATTGTAAGACTTTTAAGTAAGGGGTTTGTGGATCCCAGGCATTCAACTCAATTGTTGAGTTACTTTCTGTATTTCTGACAGATATTGGCTCAGCTCCGGGAGACTGTGTCACATTTTCTTTTATATCTGCTATATCACGACCATTTATTTCATCATTCCCCCTTACCTCGGCAATAGACATAACCGCTCCGGTTACATTCAATTCTTCCTGAGATCTTACTTCTTCATCTCTTGCAATAACCGGAGCAGTGAAATGAGCACCACCAGACTGTTTACCTTTAATTGATTTGTCAGGAGTATAGATAAAGTTTTTGTTCCACCATTTACTTTGTTCATCTGACAGGCTTACAACAGATTCAATATGGGATTTTATTTTTTCTGCCCCTTCTTTTTCACGAGTCGCCTTAAGTGTAAAATATTTTTCCTGCATTTCTATTGGCGGCACTATATCGTTATCCAGATAATCGTTAATATTTTCGAGAACAATTAATGAAGTATTGGGTGTTACTATTCCGAATTGCTTTCCGGTATGAGTGATTTCATTTTTGTTTTTTTCTTCATTCATACTTAACTCTGCTATTTTCTTCTCAGCCCACAACCGGCTCAGAATAGCCTGATCGGTAGAATTATCCACATTTATAGAAATTGTTTTAGAGTAAGTTATTGTTGAACCAAAGCCAAAGTTCAGTACAAGTGTTGCCGATTTGCCACGAAGTGTTCCGGCAAGGCTAAATGTATTATTAAACTGGCAAGGTATGGATGGGTAAACAGTTGAAACCTGCCCATCCTTAATTTGTGCCGAAATAAAATGATAATTATTGTTCGTTAGCTTTGCTACCACTTCATCGCTGCTAAACTTATTTAAATCAATATACACTCCTCCACTGCGTTGAGCCAGGTAAGTAAGAAGCAATGGATTGGCTGTAACATTCGAATTCAATGTGTACACCGGCGTGTTCGAAAACTTTGGTTCCGTATTGCCAAAGGTTGTCATTCCATCCGAAAAAAGAAGGATTTCATCCGTCTTATACTTTGTAAAATCAAGGCAGCCCAGTGAAGTACCTCCATCATAAACTGTAGCCATTAATGTCGATTTAAGTCTATCCCAGTTCCCGTTTATAATTTCAAATGTTTCAGCTTTACCGGTTTTAATATTGAAGGGCACGAGTTCGATAGTCAGATTTCCAATTGTATGAATATAGTTAGCCAATATCGCTAATTCTTTTTCAATGTTTCGATCCTGAGCTGAGTTCGAATTATCCCATAACAGGGTTATTCGTTTCGGTAATGTTTTAACTTGAATGGAAGGTTCCGGTCTGAAAGTCACATAAAAATAGGATGAGTCGGAATGTTCGTTTTTTGCGGCAGTAAAGACTTTTTCGGCATTACCTGTATGAGGAAATGCAAGTGCAATCTGTTTGTCGGGAATGAAATTATTTTGCTCAAAATTAGCAACATATGAATCATTCCATTTGTTGAATGCCAGATTAACCAGTTCATTATTTTCTAAATCTAATTTTACAATGTTTTTAATTACTTCAGCATGAACGGAGAATCTTTCTATTGATTCATTGATTTTTAAAGGTAGCATATACAAATCATAGTTTCCTTTATCCGTTAATTCTTGTTCGAATGCAAGCACAACTCTTCTTGTTCCTTTTGCAGGCAGAGGATATACACGCATACGAAAGTTATTTCCTTCCGTTTTTTCGAGCAATCCCGGATCCACTCCCCTTCGAACAATGGTTTCAAACGTTTTACGTCCCTGTTCTTTCTCAACAACAACACCTTCGCGCATGTTTCCATTGATGTCTAATGCAAAACGTGAAACATTTTGTCCTTCGCCCAACGGGAAATTAAATTCACCCTCCATCATCCGTGAGTTGGGGTTATAGAAAGTCATATCCAGGGTGGTAACTGCTATTTGTCCGATAATCTTGATGTCAACGCTGAGATTGTCCAGCCTCATCGGGTTTTCTGTGCCATTTCTCAGATTATTGACTTTCATAACTGGATTGATAGCTACCTGTCTGCTTTGTTGTGAATGTGTAAAACAGAATAAAGGTTGAAAGAAAAGGAATGAAAGAATAAACAAAATCAACTTTTGACATTGGATACTGGTTGTTTTCATATTGATTATATTAATGTTTCGTTTTTCGTTCGGTACTAATTTTGATCACCATCTTAACTCGTTCAAATTTTTCTAGAATGTTGCAAACAAGTTCCAATGCGAACTCTAAGTTTTGTACGAACTGCTGGTTTGCATATATTTACTCTATAAGTTGAATTCAACTTCACCTATCCACTATATAGCCGGGTATATGTATTGTTCTGTTTTTAACAGCTCAAAAATACAAACTCTTTTTAATCCCACCAAAATATTCCCTAATTTTTTATAAACGATTTTAAGAATACTTTATTTCAGGGGTCTATTCAATAAACTGTGTCAGAAAAGGGAAAATCATTATATTTACCCTTTAAAAACAAGTTAAAATGAACAAGACAAAAGGATTTGATTACAAGGAATTTGAACAAGAGGCCTTAATAAA